>JBMTER010000156.1:0-3941 GCA_049433345.1 Gaiellales bacterium
CGCGCGAGCGGCGGCTCGCCGGGGAAGCGGACGCGGCCCCGATCGACTCGATGCTGCTCGCCGGCGAGAGCAGCCTCGACGATCGCCTCGCGGAGCTGCCCGAGCTCGCGAGCTACGGACCGTCTCCGGCTCCGCCGGTCGTGCTCGTCGGGGGGGACGCCGCGCTTGCGGTCGAACTGCGCGCCGCGCTCGCCGGACTCCACGAGGACGAGCGCGGACGGGCAGCTCTGGCGCTCGGCAGGATGCTGCGCCTCGACCCCGTCGAGGATGCCGACTACGCCGTCACGCGGGAGTGCGACCGGCGGGCCGCGCTGGTGTGGCCGTGAGCGGTTCGTGAGCGCGGTCCGGGACGCCGCGGACGCCGCGCCGGGACGGGGCGCGCTCGGTCCCGTCCTCGTCGGCGGCATGGCGGGGACCGCCCTGCGCCTCGCGGTCGCGGCGGTCATCCCCCTGCCGTGGGCCACGCTCGCCGTCAACGTCGCTGGCGCGCTGCTCCTCGGCGTCCTCGTCGAGCGCCTCGCGGTCCGAGCCCCGAACCGCACGCGTGCCTGGTCGCTGCTCGGGCCGGGACTCTGCGGCGCGCTGACGACCTTCAGCGCGTTGCAGCTCGAGGCGGTCGAGCTCGTCCGCGACGGTTCCGCGAAGTCCGCGGTCCTCTACCTGGCCGCGACTCTCTGCCTCGGCCTGCCCGCGGCCGCAGTCGGTCGGCGGATCGGGAGGATGGTCGCATGAGCGGCTGGGTCCTGATCGCGATCCCGCTGGGCGGGCTCGGGGCGGTCCTCCGCGTCCTGCTGACGCGCGCGGGGGAGGAGCGCCTGCCCGGTGGCGCACCCGCGGCCACGGCGCTCGTGAACGTCATCGGCGCGGGCCTGCTCGGCCTCGTGGCCGGCTGGGGCGGCGACGTCGCCCTGCTCGTGCTCGGCGGCGGCCTGCTCGGCGGCATGACGACGTTCTCCACCTGGATGGTGGAGGCGGACGCAACCGCCACTCGGGGTCACGCCCGGGGCGCGATCCTGCTGGGCGCCGGTCCGCTCGTCGTCGGCGCGCTGGCCTACGCCGCGACGCGTACGCTCGCCTAGTAGCCGGAGCCGGGGATCGCGCGAACGGTCGCCTCGACGTCGAGCGGCGAGGACACCACCCGGTGGGTGCGGCAACGGCCGCGCAGGACGATCGTCTGCGTCTCCACCGCGCGCGCGCCGAAGCGCACCCCGTGGACGAGATCGCCGTCGGAGACGCCCGTCGCGGCGAAGTACGCGTCGTCGGAGGCGACCAGGTCATCGGTGTCGAGCACCCGCTCCACGTCGAGACCGGCCGCCACGATCGCGGTCCGCTCATCGTCGGAGCGGGGCCACAGGCGACCGATGATGCGGCCGCCGACGATGCGGATGGCGGCCGCGGAGAGGACTCCCTCCGGAGTCCCGCCGACGCCCCACAGGAGGTCGATCCCGGTACCCGTGCGGATCGGCATCAGACTGCCGGCGACGTCGCCGTCGGGAATCAGCCGCACGCGGGCGCCGGCGGCGCGCATGCGGCCGACCATCTCCAGGTGCCGATCGCGATCGAGGACGACGATCCCGAGATCGCGCACCTCGCGACCCCTGCGATCCGCGATCGCGGCGAGCAGCTCCTCGATCGGGCGATCCAGGTCGAGCAGGTCGGCGACCTCGGGACCACCGGCCATCTTCTCCATGTAGACGGCAGGCCCGGGATTGAACATGGTCCCGCGGGGGGCGATCGCAAACGTCGAGAGCGCGTTGGGCTGACCCTTCGCGGTCAGCGTGGTTCCCTCGAGGGGATCGACGGCGATGTCGACCGCGGGTCCGCCGCTGCCGACCTCCTCGCCGATGTACAGCATCGGGGCCTCGTCCTTCTCACCCTCGCCGATCACGACGACGCCGCTGATCGGGCACGTCTCGAGCGCCGCGCGCATGGCATCCACGGCCGCCTTGTCGGCGGCGTTCTTGTCGCCCCGGCCGAGCCAGCGGGCGGCGGCGATGGCGCCGGCCTCCGTGACGCGGACGAGGTCGAGGGCGAGGGCGGGGGGCAGGGCGTCGGGCATGCGCCGGATCGTAGTGCCTTCCCCGCAGGGCGGGCTGCGGGCTGGCGCTACCGTACGGGGATGGACGCACACGCGCTGGACGTGGATCAGATCCGAACGCAGTTCCCCGCCCTTGCGCGCACGCACGACGGGGCGCCGTTCGCCTACTTCGACGGCCCGGGTGGCTCCCAGGTGCCGCTTGCGGTCGCCGATGCGATGACGCAGTCGCTGTTGCACGCGAACGCCAACTGCGGCGGGGCGTTCGCGACCTCGATCGAGGCCGATGCCGCGATCGCGGAGGCGCGCCGCGCCGCAGCGGACTTCACCGGCTCGCGACCCGAGGAGATCGCCTTCGGCGCGAACACGACGACGCTGCAGTTCCTGCTCGCGCACGCCGCGGCCCGCACCTTCGATCCCGGCGACGAGATCATCACCACCGAGCTGGATCACGACTCGAACGTCGCGCAGTGGCTGCGCGTCGCCGACGATCATGGGCTCGTGGTGCGCCAGGCGCGCCTGCATCGGACCGACGGCACGCTCGACCTGCATCATCTCGAGGGCCTGTTGTCGCCGCGGACCCGTGTCGTGGCGTTCACGCTGGCCTCCAATCACCTCGGCACGGTGCCGCCGGTCGCGAAGATCACCGCCCTCGCCCGCTCGGTCGGGGCGCTGACGTGGGCCGACGGCGTCCACTTCGCGCCCCATCGGCGCCTCGATCGGGAGGCGATGGGGATCGACGTGCTGTTCACGTCCCCGTACAAGTGGTTCGGGCCGCACCTCGGAGTCGCGTCGATCCGCCTCGACCTCGCCGAGGCGTGGCCGGCGGAGCGCGGGCGGCCGGCCGACGAGACGCCGGCCGGGCACCGCTTCGAGACGGGCACCCAGTCGCACGAGGCGATGGCAGGCATGACCGCCGCCGTCGACTACCTCGCGTCCCTCGGCGGCGGCAGCAGCCGCCGTGAGCGCCTCGACGCGGCGTACGCCGCGATCCGCGCGCACGAGGACGCGCTCGCGCTGCGCTTCCTGGCGGGCGTGAGGGAGATGGAGCACCTGGCCCTCTACGGCCTCGTGGACCCGGCGCGCCTCGACGAGCGGGTCGCCACCTTCTCCTTCACCGTGGATGGCGCGCCGCCGGTGGAGGTCGCGCAGCGCCTCGCCCAGCGGGGGATAGCGGTCTGGGACGGCAACTTCTACGCGCTCTCCGCCAGCGAGGCGCTCGGCCTCGAGGAACGGGGCGGCGCGGTGCGCGCCGGCTTCCTGCACTACACGACGACCGCCGAGGTGGACCGCCTGGTGGACGCGCTCGGCGAGCTCGGCTGACGTCGCCCGGCTCGACGCGGGGCGCTAGGATTCGGGTCCGCGCGGATGTGGCGGAATTGGTAGACGCGCACGGTTCAGGTCCGTGTGGCCGCAAGGCCGTGGAGGTTCAAGTCCTCTCATCCGCATCGGGCGCCTCGGCGGCGGCGCGCCGCCGGCGGTCGCGCACCGCAGCGCCGCCGCCGCCGGGTGCCGGAGCGACGGCCGCGATCCGCATCGCGCCCGAGCGATCCGCGTCGCGCAGGAGCGCGTACAGGCGCGTCGCGTACGTCTCCGCATCGTCCCCGGCGTCGAACGTCGGGCCGGGATGGCGCAGCTCGGCCAGCACCGAGCTCGGCGCGATCAGGGCATCATCCGGGTCGAGGCGCAGGGCGGCTGCGTCGCCGGCGACGATCACGGGCAGTCGCGGCGCGTAGTGGGACGCGAGGGTGCCCGGCGCGCGCGGGGCATCGGTCGGATCACGGTCGAGCGCGGTCGCGAGCGCCGTCTCGACCATCGCCGCGGTGATCGCCCCGGGGCGGAGGATCCGCGGCGCGGCACCGGTCAGGTCGCCGCTCGTCGACTCGACCCCGCCACGACACGGCCC
>JBMTER010000157.1:0-3927 GCA_049433345.1 Gaiellales bacterium
GGGGCCTCAGCCACGGCGCTTCTTCTTCCCCGTCGACTTCTTGCGGCGGCCCGCGGCCCCCGGCGCCTGGCCCCGCATCGTGCTGGACGAGCGATCCTCGGGGCCGGCGGCGGCCGGCGTCGACGATCCACCCCAGTCCTGCGCGCGCGACCACTCCGAATCGGCCCGCGCGGGCGCCTGCGCCGCGGCGGGCGGCGCCATCGACGACGGCGGCTGGTCGCCCGGCCCCTCGAAGGCGCTGACGTCCTCGTGCTGGGCGATCAGCTGGTCGAGGTCCTCCTCGACCTGGAACGGGTCGAGGACGGCGCGCCCGTCGGGTCCGTCCACCTCGATCACGAACTGGAAGAGGCCGCGGACGACCTCCTCCCGCACCTCGCCCATCATCTCCTGGAACATCGCGTGGCCCTCGGTGCGGTACTCGACCACCGGGTCCTTCTGCGCGAGGCCGCGCAGGTGGATGCCGTCGCGCAGGTAGTCCATGTTGTCGAGGTGCTCGCGCCAGCGGGTGTCGATCGTCTGCAGCAGGTAGAAGCGCTCGGCGCGGCGCATCAGGTCCGGGTCGATCGTCGCGAGCACGCGCTCCTTGCGCTCGTAGGCCGTGGCGGCGTCGGCGACGGCGCGGTCGATCATGTCGTCGAGCACGAGCTCATCGGCGGGGCCGAGCTCGTCGGCGGTGAAGCTGACGGGGTAGAGCGAGCGCAGTCCGACGATCAGCTCCTCGGTCGTGCGGTCAGCGGCGTCCGCCGCGACGGCCTCGCCGTCGTCGCGGAACTCGGGCTCGGCCGATCCGGCGAAGTGCGCCTCGACCATCTCCTCGACGGACTCGTCGACCCACTCGGCCACGAGCTCGGAGATGTCGGCGCCCTCGAGCACCTCGCGACGCTGGCCGTAGACGACCTCGCGCTGCTTGTTCAGGACGTCGTCGTACTTGAGCACGTTCTTGCGGATCTCGAAGTTGTGCTCCTCGACCTTCTTCTGGGCGCCCTCGATCTGGCGCGACAGGAGCTTGTGCTCGATCGGCTCGCCCTCGGGCGGCCCGAGCCGGTCGAGGATCTTGTAGATGCGATCGCCGGCGAACAGGCGCACGACCTCGTCCTCGGCGGACAGGTAGAAGCGCGTCTCGCCCGGATCGCCCTGGCGGCCGGAGCGGCCGCGCAGCTGGTTGTCGATGCGGCGCGACTCGTGGCGCTCGGTCCCGAGCACGTAGAGGCCTCCGAGCTCGGCGACGCCCTCCCCCAGCTTGATGTCGACGCCGCGGCCGGCCATGTTGGTGGCGATCGTGACCGCCCCGCGCTGGCCCGCGTTGACGATGATCTCGGCCTCGCGCTCGTGCTGCTTGGCGTTGAGGACGTCGTGCGGGATGCCGCGCTTCGTCAGGAGGCCCGAGAGCTGCTCGGAGGTCTCGATGTCGATCGTGCCGACGAGCACGGGCTGGCCCTCGGCGTGGCGGCCCGCGATGTCGTCGATCACCGCCTCGAACTTCTCCTCCTTCGTCTTGAAGATCAGGTCGTCCCGGTCGAGGCGGACCATCTCGCGGTTCGTCGGGATGCTGACGACCTCGAGCTTGTAGATCTCCGCGAACTCGTTCGCCTCGGTGGCCGCGGTGCCCGTCATGCCGGCGAGCTTCTCGTACATGCGGAAGTAGTTCTGGATCGTGACGGTCGCGACCGTGATGTTCTCGGCCTCGATCCGCACGCCCTCCTTCGCCTCGACGGCCTGGTGCAGGCCCTCGCTCCAGCGGCGGCCCTCCATGATGCGGCCCGTGAACTCGTCGACGATCTTGACCTGCCCGTCGACGACGACGTAGTCGACGTCCCTCTTGTACAGGGACTGCGCCTTCAACGACTGCACGAGGTGGTTGACCAGCTGGCCGTTGCCGGGGGCGTACAGGTTGTCGATGCCGAGGGCGCGCTCGACCTTGTGGATGCCGTCCTCGGTCGGAGCGACCGTCTTGCGCTTCTCGTCGATCTCGTAGTCGTCCGGGATCCGCAGGCCCTTCGCGACCTTCGCGAACGAGTAGTACGTCTCCGGCGCCTCCTCGGGCTGGCCCGAGATGATCAGCGGCGTACGCGCCTCGTCGATCAGGATCGAGTCGACCTCGTCGACGACGGCGAAGGCGTGGCCGCGCTGCACCGTGTGCTCGAGCTCGACGGCGAGGTTGTCGCGCAGGTAGTCGAATCCGAACTCCGAGTTCGTGCCGTAGGTGACGTCGCAGGCGTAGGCGGCGCGGCGCGCGGCCGGGTCCATGCCGGCCTGGATCACGCCGACGGTCACGCCCAGCATCTCGTAGAGGGGGCTCATCCAGTCGGCGTCGCGGCGGGCGAGGTAGTCGTTGACGGTGACGAGGTGCATGCCGCGTCCCGTCAGACCGTTGAGGCAGACGGGCAGGGTGGCCACGAGGGTCTTGCCCTCGCCGGTCCGCATCTCCGCGATCATCCCGCGATGCAGGCAGGCGCCGCCGATCACCTGCACGTCGAAGTGGCGCATGCCCATCGCGCGCGCACCGGCCTCGCGCGCGAGCGCGTAGACCTCCGGCTCGAAGCCGGTCAGCGCCTTCTCGACCGCGTCGTGGTCGGGGTCGTCCCCCACCTCCGCGGCGAACAGCGCGCGCAGCTCGTGGTAGCGCTCCCGCAGGCCCTCGTCGCTGAGCGCCGCGGCGTCCTCGGCGAACGCGTTCGTGTCGCGCACGATGCCCTCGAGCTCGCGCAGTCGCCGGCCCTCGCCGACGCGCAGGATGCGGTTGAACAGCTCGGCCATCGGCCGAACCCTACCAGCCGCATTCTGAGCGGCGCCTGAGGACGGAGGCCCCCGTTACCGTTCCGATCGTGTCGCCGGACCGCCCTCAGGCCCCGCCCGCCGCACCGCTCGCGGCGCTCGTCGAGGCCTGGCTGGCGGGCGACGTGACCGCGCTCGAAGCGGGTCGCCGCATCGACCTCGCCGAGCGCGAGGCCCTCTACGCGCCGACGCCGGCGCACGACGAGCTGGTGCGGCTGTTCCCGCCGCGGCCGGAGGCGGATCCGGACCCGGCGGCGGCGCGCCTGCTCCTGCGCGCCCTCGACCTCGAACCGCGCGCGGAGGCCGCGGTGGCCGCGCTCGCGCGGCGGCGGATGCTGCTGGCCGCCGTCTTCGAGCTCGGCCCCGGCGACGACGTGATGGGACTCGTGCTGCGGCCCGGCGAGCGCGTGCTGCTCGGCACCGCCGGCGGCCGCGACGCGCTCGCGGCGGCGCTGACCGGCGATCCGGCTCCCTTCCTCGACTGGCTGGGCCGCACCGTGCTCGACCCGGACGCCTTCACCGCCGCCACCGTCGACGTGCCGCTGCACGACCTCGAGGACCTGCACGACCTCGTCACGCGCCTCGCGGACGCGACGGAGGCGCTCGCCCCCGGACGCGCGCGGGTGATGGTCGCCGACGAGTGGGTTGCGGAGACCACGGTCGCCGCCCTCGCCGAGGACGTCCCGTACGAGGAGGTCGCCCGCGCCATCGGCACCACGCTGCTCGGGCACGACGCGCCGGTCCTGCTGTGGCACGCGGTGCACGAGCTCGCGCTGGTGACGGAGGACGATCCCGAACTGCGTGCGCGCACGCTGGCCCGCAGCCTCGTGGTCGCGGACCGCGAGGCGGGTCGCTGCCCGGCCGAGGCCGCGGCGCCTCTGCTCGCCGAGCTCGGCACGCGCGGCGCGATCCGCACCCTCGACGCCCTCGCACCCGCGCTCGACGTGCGCGCCTGGCAGGCGATCGCGAAGGGCTACCTGCGCCGTGCGATCGCCGATGCGTGGCACGACTGGCGGGAGGACGTGCGCCGCTGGGCGGCGGAGGACGACGCGGTACGGGCGCTGGCCGCCTTCGACGCGCTCCTGCGCGCGCCGGCCCCCGAGCCGGGGGCGATCGAGTGGTTCACGGAGTCGCCCGCCGGGGGGGGGGGGG
>JBMTER010000158.1:0-3910 GCA_049433345.1 Gaiellales bacterium
CGCCACGGCCTGCCTCGCCGCGGCGCGGCGGCTACGATCCGGCCGTGGCCGCGCAGCCCCTCAGTCCCGTCTACCTGCTGATGGGCACCGATCGCGGCAAGGTGCGGCGCGCCGCCGAACGACTGCGCGCGCGCTTCACCGCCGACGCCGTCGAGCTGCTCTCCGCCCTTGACGTCGAACCGGCGGAGGCGGCCCTCGCCTGCCAACAGCAGGGGCTGTTCGCCGCCGACCGCCTCGTCGTGGTGGAGGGGATCGACGCGTGGATCAGGCCCCGGCGCTCGGGTCGACTCGATCCCGTGCTCGCCTACGTCGCCGATCCCGCCCCCGGCACGGTGCTCCTGCTCGTCGCGGACGCGCCCGCGGACCCGCGCAAGCCGCTGTGGCCCGATGACGACCCGCTGCTGAAGGCGGTGAGGAAGGTCGGCGGGAAGGAGGCGGTCCTGCGTTTCGACGCCCCGAAGAGCGCCACCTTCGCCCGGCAGGAGGCGGAGCGCCTCCGGCTCGCCTTCGAGCCCGAGGCGATGGCGCGGTTCTCGGACCTGATGGGCGATCGTCCGGACGAGATCACCCGCGAGCTCGAGAAGATCGCGACGTACGCCCCCGAACGACCCGTCGATCGGGAGCTGGTGGAGGCGATGGTCGCGGCGCGCCACGACGATGCACCGTGGGCGCTGCTCGACTGCGTGACCGAGCGCGATCGGCAGGGCGCGATCGGCGAGCTCGTGCGCCTGCTCGCCGGCGACGCGGAACCGCATCGGGTGCTGCCGCAGCTGACCCGGCACGTCGAGCTCGTCCGGCGGACGGTGGAGCTGGGGGAGGAGGGGCGGCCCTCGCGCGAGGCGCTCGCCAAGGAGCTCGGGGTGGCGCCCTTCCGCGCCGGCAAGATGCTGGCTGCGCTCGGCGCGTGGTCGGCGCGGGATGCGAGTCGCGCGCTGAGTCGCATGCACGAGGCCGACGCCGCATTGAAGGGGATGTCGCGGATGCCGCCTGCGCTCGTGCTGGAACGGGCGCTGGCCGAGGCGCTGTAGGCTGTAGCCGCTCCCTCTCCGAGGGCGTCTGGCGACGTGGCCGAGTGGCTAGGCAGCGGCCTGCAAAGCCGTGTACACCGGTTCGACTCCGGTCGTCGCCTCTGGGCCGGGTGTCCGCCGCCGGCCGGCCGTCGAGGGACGGGGACTTTCCGGTAACCCGACGGGAGGATTCTGCCGTGATAGTTGCCGGAATCGGATAATGCGCCGAGGTGGACGGAGCGGCACCATCGGGTCAGCGTCGTCGCACGTGGAAACCCGAGAAGGCATGAACATCACCTGGATCATCATCATCGGCATGGTCGCCGCCGGCTTCGCCGCGCAGGCGTGGGTTCGCTCCGCGCACAAGAAGGGCAGCGGCGTTCGCGTGTCGAGTGGCCTGACCGGCGCCCAGGCGGCCCGCGTCGTCCTGGACGGCGAGGGGCTGGCCTCCGTGCCGGTCGAACGGGTGCCCGGCCAGCTCAGCGACCACTACGACCCCCGTTCGCGCACCGTACGCCTGAGCGAGGGCACGTTCGACCACCCGACGCCGGCGGCGATAGCGATCGCCACCCACGAGGTCGGCCATGCGATCCAGCACGCCCATGCGAGCGCCTTCTTCCGCGTCCGCTCGGCGGTCGCGCCGGCGGCGATGGTCGCCCAGTGGGGATGGTTCGCGCTGCTCATGATCGGCGTCCTGCTCGGTGCCGTCGGCTTCGTCTGGATGGCGATCGCCGTGTATCTGATCGTGATCGCGTTCCACGTGGTCACGCTGCCCGTCGAATTCGACGCCTCACGGCGGGCGGGCCAGCTGATGCAGCGCTACCAGCTGGTCACGGCCGGCGAGGCCCAGCAGACCAAGACCGTGCTGACCGCAGCGGCCAGCACCTACGTTGTCGCGGCGATCTCCAGCGTCGCGCTCCTGCTCGCGTACGTCCTCCCCATGCTCGGCGGACGCGAGTAGCACCCATGCGATGAGCGGTCCCTACACCGCTGATCGCCTGCACGGCCGCCGCGTCGTCCTGGACCGACTGGACCGGGACGGCGCGGCGCTTGCCGTGCTCCTGACGGAGCGCGGTGCCGAGGTCGTGCTCGCCGATCCCACGCCGAGCGAGCCGACGCCGCCGGGCTGCCGCCTCGTGCCGGATCCGCGGGTCGCGGTCGAGCGCGCCGAGCTCCTGCTGGTCGACTGCTGGACGGGCGAGACGGCGCCGCACGTGGCGCGCGCCCACGAGCGCGGGATCCCGATCGGGTCGCTGGCCGATCTCGTCCTGCACGAGGCACCCTGTCCGGTGGTCGGCGTCACGGGCTCGGCCGGGAAGACGATGACCGCACGGCTGATCGCCCACCTCTGCGAAGCGGCGGGACTCGACATCCACGTGCCGCCCACCGGGCGGGCCGAGAACGCCTGGCCGAGCGCCGAGACCCTCGAGCTGCTCGCCGCGGGCGACGTGCCCGACCTGCTCGTCCTCGAGCTCACCAGCACCCATCTCGCGTACGTCACGACGTCACCGGCCCACGCGGTCGTGACGGCGCTGTGGCCGGACCACGTCGAGCTGCACGGCGGCGAGGGTCGGTACATCGCGGCCAAGCAGCGGATCCTCTCGCGCCAGCCCGACGGCGCGACGGCGGTGCTGCCGGCGGGGGAGACGCGGATCGCCGGCAAGCCGGGTGTCCGCACGACGCGCTTCGCCGGGGCTGGGGCGGTGGCCGGCGGCGTCGGCGTCCTCGACGGGATCCTCGAGGACGCGACGCGGGACGCCAGCGTCGTGCTCGCCGACCTCGAGCGACTGCCGATCGCGCCGTACCTGTGGGGCAACGTGGCGGCGGCCGTCGCCTGCGTCCGCTCGTCGCTGCTCCTCGACGTCGCGGTCGATGAGGTCCTCGAGGCCCATGCCCAGCCGGCCTGGCGGGGCGAGGAGATCGGCCGCGTCGGCGGCACGGCGATCCTGCACAACGGGATGGCGGCGACGCCGGCCAAAGCGGCAGCGTTCATGCGCGGCGCCGGCGATCGCTCCCTGACCGTCATCATCGGCGGGCTCGACAGCTCGACGGCCGGGCCGGTCCACTCGTCCGCGGCCGAGGAGCGGATGCTCCGGGACGCCTGCGCGGAGACGGCTCGGGTCGCCGAGCGCGCGGTACTCGTGGGGCCGGCGGCCGCCCGCGTCGCGCCGCTGTTGGCCGCCGCGGGGCTCGAGCGGGTCGCGGTCGGACCCGACCTGCACTGGGCGGTCGGGGAGGCGATGCGCGATGCGGGGCGCGCGCAGGCGATCGCGTGGGTGCCGATGTTCCCCGTGGAGCTCGCCGATCGCGAGGCGTGCGCGGGGCGGGGCGCCGGCGCCGCCCGCGCCGTCGGCTGCGACCTCGAGATCGTCCCCGGCTGAGCCCGGCGCGAAGAGGAGGGCGGTGGGCAAGCCGATCGTGATCTACGACGACCGTTGCGGGATGTGCCGGCGCAGCGCGCGTATGGTGCGCCGCTTCGACTGGCTGCGGCGGCTCGACGACATGGGCTACTCGGAGGCCGAGGCGCGCTTCCCCGAGGTCGCTCGCGGCGCGGTCGGCGAGGGCCTGCGCGTGCGCTACCCGGAGGGATCCGTGGCGATCGGGATCGACGCGGTCCGCGCGATCGCGCTGCGCACGCCCCTCGGGGCGCCGTTCGCCTGGGTGCTCTACCTGCCCGGGCTGCACGCGCTCGGAGCGCTCGGCTACGCGCAGATCGCCAAGCGCCGGAACCCCGAGGGGGAGGCCTGCCCGCTGCCGGACCGCTACGCGGCGCGCGGCTCGGTGTACGAGACGACGTAGACCTTGCGCACGGTCTCGGCGATGTCCCACTCGCCGACCCAGCCCTCGGGCGTCACGACGAGTACGCCCGGCGCGAGCTGCGTCTCCGTCCCGTCCGCGTCGCG
>JBMTER010000159.1:0-3907 GCA_049433345.1 Gaiellales bacterium
GGGGCAGCGTATCGGCCCGGCGATGCCGGCGACCGGGCACCACCGCCGACGGCCCGGCGGCCCGCAGGCGGCCTCCGGGACCCGCTGCGGCGACGCGACGCCCAGCCCGCGGACGGCGCGGATAGCCGTCGAGGCCCCTGACGAATCGCGGTGCGGAGCCTCAGCGCACGACCAGCGCCGTCCGCCAGCCGTCCTCGACCCGCTCCCCCTCGACGCGCCAGCCGCCGAGGTCGAGCGGATCGTCGGCGCGGACGCCGCTGATGATCACCCGCTCGGGCAGGCCGTCGCGGGCGAGCAGCGCCTCGACCACGCGCCGCTCGATGTTCGCGAGCGCGAGGTCGCAGGCGGGCAGGGGCCACGTGAGGGCATCCGCCTCGACGACGCGCACGACGCCGGCGAGGCCGTTCAACTCGAGGTTCGCGCGGGCGGCGGCGACTGCGTGCGGGTCGAGGTCCCAGGCCTCAACGGGCGCGTGCCCCCAGCGGGCGGCGAGGATCGACAAGAGCCCCGAGCCGCAGCCGAGGTCGAGCACCGAGCCCGCCGGTTCGCGGGCCAGCAGCTCGCCGACGCCGCGCGTCGTCGGATGCGAGCCCGTCCCGAACGCGTAGCCCGGCTCGAGCAGGACCGCGTCCGCCGGCTCGTGGAGCCATGGCGGCCGCACCCACGTGCCCGCCACCCGGCAGGGGCGATGGAAGGCGCGCCAGCCGTCGCGCCAGCCCGGCGCCACGGGCTCGGCCGCGACGGCCATCCAGTCGGGCAGGACGGGCGGCGCCTCCCCCAGGCCGAGCACGACGGCGAAGCCCTCGCCGGTCTCCTCGTAGCCCGCGGGGAACCGCTCGACCAGCACCGCAGCGGCCTCCTCGCGGCGCGCCGCCGGCACGCGGATGCGGTACCGGACGAGGTCCGGCTCAGCCACCGCCGAACCCGCGCCGGATGCGCCCGAACAGTCCCGTCTCGGGCTTGTAGGCCTCGGGCGGGATCTGCCGATCCAGCTCCTCCACGAGGCGACGCGCGGTCGGCTCGAGGGTGCGCGGCATGTGCACCGCGAACGTGACGTGGAGGTCGCCGCGGCGGCTCTCGGACCCGACCATCGGCATGCCCTTGCCGCGCAGCGTGCGCCGCTCGCCGGGCTGCGTGCCGGACTGCAGCACGATCGTCTCCATGCCCTCCAGGGTGGGGACGTGCACGGTCGCCCCGAGCATCGCCTGCGTCGCGGTCAGGTCGACGAGCACGTGCAGGTCGAGGCCGTCGCGCTCGAGCGCGGGGTCCTCCTCGATCTGGATCCCGACGTAGAGGTCGCCCGGCGGCGCGCCCGGGTCGCCCGCGTGGCCTTGTCCGACCACGCGGACGCGCTGCCCGGTATCGACACCGGCCGGGATGCCGACGGAGACCGTGCGCCGCTCGGGCCGCCGGCCCTGTCCGCGACAGGTCGCGCAGGGCGTCTCGACGGTCGCGCCACGGCCGCGGCAGCTGCCGCACGGCATCTGCCGCACGATCTGCCCCAGCGGCGTGTTCGAGACCTGCCGCACCTCGCCCGCGCCGCCGCAGGTCGGGCACGGGATCGGCCGCGTCGGCGGCTCGGCACCCGAGCCGGCGCAGCGCTCGCACTGGACGACGACCTCGACGTCGAGGTCGCGCTGCACGCCGGCGGCTGCCTCGCGCAGGCTGAGGGTGACGGCGGCTGCGGCGTCGGCACCCGCCATCGGGCCGCGCGGGCGCCCGCCGAACAGCCCATCGCCGAAGAACATGCCGAGGATGTCGTCGAGGTTGCCGAAACCCTGGCCGCCCTGGCCGGCCCCGGTCACCCCGGCGTGGCCGTAGCGGTCGTACTGGATGCGCGTCTCGGAGACGGACAGCACCTCGTACGCCTCCGCGACGAGGCGGAAGCGCTCCCCGGCCTCGGGATCGTCCGGATTGACGTCGGGGTGCAGCTGTCGGGCGAGGCCGCGGAAGGCGCGCTTGATCTCGTCGTCGGACGCGTCGCGACCGACCCCGAGCACGTCGTAGAAGTCGGGCTTCGCGGCCATCGGCCGGATGGTATCCCGCCTCGGCCCGGCGCCCGCCCGCTCAGCCGAGGCGCGCGAGTCCCGCGCCGATCAGGATCAGGCCGAAGAGCAGGCCGAGCCCCCGAGTCGCGACCAGGACCCCGACCATCACGCGCCGTTCGGGGCGGTCGAGTCCGCGGGCCTCGACCCAGCGCACGCGGATCGCCCACGCCTGGTAGGCGGCGAGTGCCGCGCCCGCACCGACGAATGCCCAGTCCACGCCCTGCCCGTCAGTCCTCGTAGACGTCCTCGACGTACGCGCTCAACGCCGCCGCAGCACCGCGCACGGCGACGATCGCGTGCGCGTAGTCCATCCGCATCGGCCCGATCACGCCGACGGCGCCGAGGGCGCGTCGCGGCAGCCCGTAGCCGGCGGTGATCATGGCGACGGGGCGCAGCGCCGGCTCGCCGTGCTCCTCGCCGATGCGCACGGTGACCGCGTCGCCGCGCAGCGCGGCGCGCAGCCGGTCGAGCATCAGCGCGCGCTCCTCGAGCGCGCCGGCGAGCGCGCTCAGCTCGTGCTCATCCTGCGCCCGCAGCTCGCTCATCAGCCGCGACGCGCCGCCGACGAAGAGGCGGTCGGGGCCGGCCTCGAAGAGGTCGTGGAAGACCGGCGCCACCGAGTCGAGGAAGCTGCGCTCGCGCGGATCGAGGTCGGGCTCCTCGAGCCGGGCGCGCACGGCTCGCTCCGTGATCGAACCGTCCGTCAGCGTCTCGTTGAGGTACGAACGGGCCCACTCGACCAGCCCCGGGTCGACCGGGCCGTCGAAGACGATCGTGCGCTTCGCGACGCCGCCCGCCCCCGTGATCACGAGCACCATCACGACCTGCGGCTGCAGCGCGAGGATCTCGACGTGCCGGACGTCGGCCGCGGGCACCGACGGCGCGCTCGCCACGGCCAGCAGGCTCGTCACCTGCGACAGCGCCTCCGTCGTCACGCGCAGTGCCTCGTCCACCTCGCGGCTCGCCTCGCCGAGATCGACCGCGAGCGGCTGCACGACGGGACGCTCCTCGAGCAGGGCGCCCGCGTAGAAGCGATAGCCGAGCTCGGTCGGCACCCTCCCCGCCGAGGTGTGCGGGTGGCCGAGCAGGCCGACCGATTCGAGCCACGCCAGCTCGTAGCGCAGCGTGGACGCGCTGGTGCCGAAGCCGCGCCGGCGCACGAGCGTCTGCGAGCCGACGGGCTGCCCGGACGAGATGTGCTCCTCGATGACGGCGCGCAGCACCTCGCGGCGGCGATCGGTCAGTTCGATGTCCGGGGTGTCGGCGCTCATCTGAGGATCTCCGCGACGCACTCGTGGAGGAGCATCCGGCCGCGCCGCTCGAGCCGCAGCATACCGCCCTCGATCCGCGCCACGCCGAGCGCCTCGAGCCGGTCGACGCCGGCGAAGTCGATGACCGGGGCCAGGTCCCCGTCGATGGCGATGCCCTCCGCGAGTCGCAGGCCGAGCATGACCCGTTCGCGCAGCGCCGTCTCCGGATCGATCACCTCCACGGCGCACGCGGCCCCCGCCGGATCGTCGAGGTAGGCGGCCAGCTTCGGCCCGTTCGCGCGGCGCTCGCCCGCGACGGTGGAGACGGCGCCGATCCCGAGCCCGAGGTAGTCGCGCCCGCGCCAGTAGGCCGTGTTGTGGACGGCGCGATCCGTCGGGGTCCGCGCGAACGACGCAACCTCGTACCACTCGTAGCCAGACGCGCCGAGCAGGTCGATCACGAGGTCCATATGCCGCTCGAGCCGCTCGGCCTGCTCGGCCAGGGCCGCGCCGTGGTGGATCGCGAAGCGGGTACCCGGCTTCGCCTCCAGCTCGTAGGCGGAGACGTGGTCGGGCGCGAGCTCGTCGAGGACGGCGAGGTCGCGCGCG
>JBMTER010000160.1:0-3842 GCA_049433345.1 Gaiellales bacterium
TCGAGCGCACCGTGAAGTGGATGATGCCCGCGCTGTTCCTGTTGCTGCTGGGGCTGGTGGCATTCAACGCGGTGTCCGGTGGCTTCGACGCGGCGCTGAGCTATCTGTTCCGTGCCGAGTTCGCGAAGGTCACGCCCGCCGTCTGGCTGGCTGCGCTGAGCCAGGCCTTCTTCTCGATCGGGGCGGGCATTGCCGGAATGATGACCTACGGGGCCTACCTGCCACGGCGGGTGTCGATCGGGCAGTCGGCGCTCGTGATCGCGGTGGCGGACGAGCGCGTCGCCACCCGCGACGCCCGCGCCGCGCTGGCCGGCGACGTGGCCCGGGCCGATGCCGTCTGGAACCTCCAGCACAGCGCGCTGCTCGTGCACGCGCTGCACACGGGTGCGCTCGACGACATCTCCGCCGCCCTCACCGACCGGCTCCACCAGGATGCGCGCGCCGGGCTGATGCCGACCTTCGCGGAGCTGCGCGGTCGCAGCGCCGAGCTCGGCGCCCTCGGCGTGACGCTGTCGGGCGCCGGCCCGTCGGTGCTGGTCTGGTGCGCCGCCGAGCGACTCGACGCGGTCGCCGCCGGCGTGCGCGCGATCGCCTCGAGCGCGGTCGTGCATGCCGTCGGGCCGGAGCCCGTCGGCCTCGTCTGCGGCTAGGGCCGCTTCCGGGCCGGCCTAGTAGGCGACGACGCGACTGCCGCCCTCGGCGGCGAGGCGCTGCTCCTCCGCCCGGTAGCTGGAGCGCACGAGCGGCCCGGCGAAGACGCTGCCGAAGCCGAGCTCCATGCCGGCCTCGCGGAAGCGCCGGAACGCGTCGAGCGGCACCCAGCGGTCGAGTGGCAGGTGCCGCTCCGACGGCTGCAGGTACTGGCCGATCGTGACGACGTCGACCTCGTGGGCGCGCAGGTCGGCCATCGTCTCGACCACCTCGTCGTCCGTCTCGCCCATCCCGACGATGATGCCGCTCTTCGTCAGGAGCGGTCCGCGGTCGGGGAAGTGCTCGACCCACAGCTCCTTGGCGCGCTTCAGGATCCAGAGGGCGCGGTCGTAGTCGCCCTTGATGCGCACCTTCGGCTGGATCCGCCGCACCGTCTCGATGTTGTGGTTGTAGACGTGCGGCTCGGCGGCGAGGACGGTCAGCATCGCGGCGTCCTCCTTGCCGAGGAAGTCCGGCACGAGCACCTCGACCTGCAGCTCGGGGTTGCGGCGGCGCAGCGCGCGGATCGTCTGCGCCCAGTGCTCCGCGCCCTTGTCGGGCAGGTCGTCGCGGTCGACGCTCGTGACCACGACGTGGCGCAGACCCATCCGCTCGGCGGCGGCGGCCAGCTTGGCGGGCTCGAGCGGGTCGAGCTCCTCGCCCCGCCTGCCGCTCGTGACCGCGCAGTAGCGGCAGGCGCGCGTGCAGGTGTCGCCCATGATCTGGAAGGTCGCGGTGCCGCGCCCCCAGCACTCGCCGATGTTGGGGCAGCCCGCCTCCTCGCAGACCGTATGCAGCCCGTTCGAGCGCACGATCTGCGTCAGCTCGTCGAAGCGCGAGCCGGGGCTCGCGGCGCGCACGCGCATCCAGTCGGGGCGCGCCTTCGCCTCGGGCCCCCAGGGCACGTCAGGCCTCCCGGATCTCGTAGAGGACGCCGTCGGGATCGGCGATGCCGGTCACGCGCCGGCCGTCGGCCGTCTCGGTGACGTCGTCGAGGAACGGCGCGTCGCGCTCCTTCAGCTCGGCCAGGAAGGCGTCGAAGTCCTCCACCACGAGGGTGATGTAGACCCCCGCCTCGGCCAGCCACTTCTTCCCGAACTTGCGTCGCACCGCGCCGCCCTCGACGTCGACGCGGAGGCCGTCGCGGGTCGCGGTGAAGCCGTTCTCGTCGATCTCCGAGAGCACGCAGCCGAGTCGGTTCTCGTAGAACTGCCGCGAGCGCACGAGGTCGCTCGCGAAGACGGTGTAGCGATGCTCGCGGATCACAGCGGGACGGGCTCCCAGCTGCGGCCGAGGCGCTCGCCGAGCCGTGCGAGCACCGCTGCGGAGGCCTCGGCGCGGCTGATCGGGCGACCCGCCTCGAGCGCGGCGGTCGTGTAGCGCGTCTGCTGCAGCCCGCAGCCGACGAACAGGTCGAACGGCTCGAGGTCGCAGTCGACGTTGAGGGCGAAGCCGTGCGTCGTGATCCACTGCGCGACGTGCACGCCGATCGAGGCGATCTTGCGGTCCTCGACCCAGACGCCCGTGTGCTCCTCGCCCTCGCGCGCCTCGGCGGCGACGCCGAGGTCGCCGAGCGCGTCGATCAGGGCACCCTCGAGGATCTCGACGTAGCGGCGCAGGTCGCGGCCGAGCGGCGCCAGGTCGAGGATCGGGTAGCCGACCAGCTGGCCGGGGCCGTGGTAGGTCGCGCGGCCGCCGCGGGCGACCTCGACGAGGCCGATCCCGCGCTGTTCGAGCAGCGCCGGATGCGGGATCTCGCTGGCCACGTCGGTACGCGTGCCGAGGGTGACGACCGGCTCGTGCTCGAGCAGGATCAGCGTGTCGGGGATGGCCTGCTGCGACCGGGCCCCCGCGAGGTCGTGCATCTCGCGCAGCGCCTCGTCGTACGGGGTCAGCCCCGGCAGGTCGAGCAGGTAGGCGGCGGTCGTGGCGGGCGCGCTCACGCGCCGAACGCCTCCTCGTCCCACGTCTCCAGGTTCTGCTTGATCTGGGCCATGAACTGGGACGCGTAGGCGCCGTCGATCAGGCGGTGGTCGTAGCTGAGCGAGAGGTACATCATCGGGCGGATCGCGATCGCCTCCGTGCCGTCCGGGCCGGTCACGACCATCGGCCGGCGCACGATCGCGCCGGTGTCGAGGATGCCGACCTGGCCGACCGGGAGGATCGGGGTGCCGTACAGCGAGCCGAACACGCCGGGGTTCGTGATCGTGAAGGTGCCGCCCGAGAGGTCGTCGATCGTCAGCTTCTTCGCGCGCCCGCGGACGGCGAAGTCGTTGACGGCCTGCGCGAGGCCGAGCAGGTTGAGCGTCTCCGCGTTCTTGATCGACGGGACGAGCAGGCCCTTGCCGTCGTCGACGGAGACGGCCATCCCGAGGTTGACGTAGCGCTTGATCACGGCCTCGCCGTCGCGGACCTCGGCGTTCATCCACGGCCACACGGCGATCGCGTCGACGCTGGCCCGCATGATGAACGGGAGGAACGACAGTCCGACGCCGTAGTCCGCCTTGAACTTGCCCTTCAGGCGGTTGCGGATGTCGGTCACGCGGCCGAGGTCGACCTCCCAGACCTGGGTCACGTGCGCGGCGGTGTCGATCGACTCGCGCATGTGCTTGGCGGTGACCTGGCGGACGCGGGAGAAGGTGTAGATCTCCTCGCCGGCGGCCGGCTCCGGGCTCGCCGCGACGGGGGCGGCGGCCGGCGCCGCGGGGGCGGCCGGGGCGGCCGGGGCCGCCGGGGCGGCGGGGGCCGGCGTCGACGCGACGACCGCGGTCGGCTCGGACCCCGGGACGGCCAGCGCGCCGCCCGACGCACGGGCCGCGAGGAAGGACTCGACGTCACGCTTGGTCACGCGGCCACCGCGACCGGTGCCGGCGATCGCGCCGATGTCGAGGCCGTGGTCGGCGATCATGCGGGCGACGACCGGCGACACGAACGCGCGGCCCTCGCCGGCGTCGGAGCCGGCGGCGACGGGCGCGGCCGGGGCCGGCTCGGCCGGCGCGGGGGCGGGCTCCGCCGGCGCAGCCGCGCCGGGCGCGGGCTCGGCCGGAGCGGCGGGGGCGGCGGGGGCGGCGGGGGCGGCGGCGACGGGGACGGCGGACGGATCGGTCGACAGCACCGCGATGCGGGTGCCGACGTCGACGGTCTCGCCCTCG
>JBMTER010000161.1:0-3726 GCA_049433345.1 Gaiellales bacterium
CATCGTCAACATGGCCAAGCACGGCGACTACCTCGAGCGCGAGCTCGAGGGGCGCCAGTGGTGCCTCGGCGACCGCTTCTCGGTGGCCGACATCTACCTCTACATGCTGGTCGGCTGGCAGTCCTTCGTCGATGACGTCCTCGTCGGCGGCGACAACGTCCAGAGCCACTTCGCGCGCGTCGGCGAGCGCCCCGCGATCGTCCGGACCCGCGAGCTCGACGACCTGACCCCCGACTTCCAGCGCAACCACCCGGACCTGCGGGGCGGCGAGCCGATCTGAGGCGGCGGGGCTAGGAGCCCTGCCCGACCCAGACCGAGCCGTCCGCGTAGACCTCGCGCTTCCAGATCGGCACGGACGCCTTCAGCTGCTCGATGATCCACTGCGTCGCCGCCAGCGCCGACGGGCGGTGGCGCGCCGTCGAGACGATCACGACGCTCGCCTCGCCCGGCAGGACGACGCCGGTGCGGTGCGCGATCTCGACGGCGACGAGGTCGTGGTCGGCGGCGGCGCGGCGCGCGATTCGCTCGAGCTCCTCGACGGCCATCTCCTCGTAGGCCTCGTACTCGAGCCGCAGCACGTCCTTCGCGCCGGTGCGGTTGCGGACCGTGCCCGTGAAGGCGGCCTGGGCGCCGGCCCGCGGGTCGTTCGCCCGCGCGTGCAGGTCGGCGATGTCGAGCGGCTCGGCCTGGACGCGCACGCCGACCCGGGGCGCATCGGCGCCGCCGGAGACGGGCGGGATCAGCGCGACCTCGTCGCCGTCCGCGAGCAGGTGGTCGCCGTCCACGTAGGCGCGGTTGACGGCGAAGGCGATACCGGGTGGGCGCTCGCCGAGGTCGAGCAGGTCCCAGATCCGCGCGACCGGGGTGCCGTCGTCCACCTCCAGCGCCCGGCGACCGACGCCTGCGCGCTCGCGCAGGCCGGCGAAGAGGCGGACGTCGACGGTGGCCACGCCGGCAAGTCTACGGGCGTCCGCCGGCCCGGGTCCGGCTACGCTCCCGGACCGTGAGCGAGGAGACCACGACCGAGTCCGGCATCCCGGTGCCCGCCGTCTGCGACGGCCCCGGCTCGGAGCGGGTCGGCGAGCCGGGCGCGTTCCCCTACACGCGCGGCGTACGCCCCGACGGCTACCGCTCGCGGGCCTGGACGATGCGCCAGTACGCCGGCTTCGCGAGCGCCGAGGAGACGAACGAGCGCTTCCGCCTGCTGCTCGAGCGCGGCCAGACGGGCCTGTCGACCGCGTTCGACCTGCCGACCCAGCTCGGTCTCGACTCGGACGACCCGCGGAGCCTCGGCGAGGTCGGCCGCACCGGCGTCGCGATCGACTCCGTGGAGGACATGGAGCGCCTCTTCCACGGCATCCCGCTGGCCGAGGTGTCGACGTCGATGACGATCAACGCGCCCGCCTCCGTGCTGCTGCTCCTCTACGAGCTCGCCGGCGAGCGACAGGGCGCGCAGCCCGCGTCGCTCAGCGGCACGATCCAGAACGACATCCTCAAGGAGTACGCGGCGCGCGGGAACTACATCTTCCCGCCGCGGCCGTCGATGCGCCTGACCGTCGACACGATGCGCTACGCCAAGGAGCGGCTGCCGCGCTTCAACACGATCTCGATCTCGGGCTACCACATCCGCGAGGCAGGGTCGACGGCGGTCCAGGAGCTCGCCTTCACGCTCTCGAACGGCCTCGCGTACGTCCAGGCCGCGGTCGACGAGGGCCTCGCCGTCGATGCGTTCGCGCCGCGGCTGAGCTTCTTCTTCAACGCGCACAACGACGTCTTCCAGGAGGTCGCCAAGTTCCGGGCGGCCCGGCGGATGTGGGCGACCCTGATGCGGGACCGCTTCGGCGCGACCGACGAGCGCAGCCTGATGCTGCGTTTCCACGCGCAGACCGGCGGCTCCACGCTGACCGCCCAGCAGCCGGAGGTGAACCTCGTCCGCGTCGCCCTGCAGGCCTTCTCCGCGACCGCCGGCGGCGCGCAGTCCCTGCATACGAACGGCTTCGACGAGGCGCTGGCCCTGCCGACCGAGCACGCGGCCACGCTCGCCCTGCGCACCCAGCAGGTGCTGCTGCACGAGTCGGGCGTGCCCGCGACGGCCGACCCGTTCGGCGGCTCGTGGTACGTCGAGGCCCTGACCGACGAGCTCGAGCAGCGCGCGCTCGCGCTGATCGGCGAGATCGACGCGATGGGCGGCGCCGTCGCCGCGATCGAGCAGGGCTTCGTGCAGGACCAGATCGAGGAGTCCGCGTACCGCTCGCAGATGCGCCTCGAGCGTGGCGAGGACATCGTGGTCGGCGTCAACCGCTACCGCTCCGACGAGGAGCCCGAGGTGCCGATCCACCGCCTCGACCCGTCCCTCGAGCGCGAGCAGGTCGCGCGCCTCGAGGCGCTGCGCGCCCGGCGCGACGCGGCCGCGGTCGAGTCGGCGCTCGCCGCCGTGCGCGCCGCCGCCGACGCGGCCTCCGCGCCCCTGCTCGAGCCGATGCGGGCCGCGCTCGCCGCCCACGCCACCGTCGGCGAGGTCTGCGGCGTCCTGCGCGACGCGTGGGGCACGCACGACCGCTGAGCGGGGCCACCGCTATCCTGCCGCCGTCCCCGGCTCCCGGAGGGGCCCGCCCGTGACCGACCGCCACGAACCCGGAACCACCGCCGAGCGCCTGCAGCACCTCGAGGAGCTGCGCGCCTCGACCGAGCAGCCCGACGCGGCCGCGGCCGAGCGCCAGCGCGCCCGCGGCAAGGGCCTCGCGCGCGAACGCATCGAGGCCCTCTTCGACCCGGGCACGTTCCGGGAGATCGACCGCTACGTCCAGCACCGCAACGCGGAGCTCGCCGACCGACGCCCGTACGGCGATGGCGTGATCACCGGGCACGGGCTCGTCCACGGGCGCCGCGTGTTCGCCTTCTCGCAGGACTTCACCGTCTTCGGCGGCTCGCTCGGCGAGGCCTTCGCCGAGAAGATCTGCAAGGTCATGGACCTCGCGCTGCGCTACGGCTGCCCCGTGATCGGCATCAACGACTCGGGCGGCGCGCGCATCCAGGAGGGCGTCGTCTCGCTCGGCGGCTACGCCGACATCTTCCAGCGCAACGTCGACGCCAGCGGCGTGATCCCGCAGCTGTCGCTGGTGATGGGGCCGTGTGCCGGCGGCGCCGTCTACTCGCCGGCGATCACCGACTTCATCCTGATGGTGCGCGAGACCTCGCACATGTTCATCACCGGGCCCGACGTGGTGAAGGCGGTGACGGGCGAGGAGGTGTCGATGGAGGAGCTCGGCGGCGCCGACGCGCACGCGGAGAAGTCCGGCGTCTGCCATCTCGTCTCCGAGGACGAGGCGGCGTGCATCGCCGACGCGCGCGCGCTGCAGTCGTTACTGCCCCAGACCAACCTCGATCAGGCGCCCTGGGCGCCGGCCCACGATCCGCCGGACCGCCTCTGCCCGGAGCTCGACACGCTGATCCCCGACAGTCCGAACAAGCCGTACGACATGCACCAGGTGATCCGGGCGATCGTCGACGACGGCCTCTTCATGGAGATCCAGCCGGCCTACGCGATGAACATCCTGACCGGCTTCGCCCGCCTGAACGGGCATCCGATCGGCATCGTCGGCAACCAGCCGGGCCAGCTCGCCGGCGTGCTCGACATCGCCTCGTCGGAGAAGGCCGCGCGCTTCGTGCGCACCTGCGACGCGTTCGGGATCCCGATCCTGACCCTCGTCGAGGGGGGGGGGGGGG
>JBMTER010000162.1:0-3719 GCA_049433345.1 Gaiellales bacterium
CGATGTCGCCGAAGTTCTCGGTCAGGAGGTCGATCGCCTCGCGCGCGTGCACCGTGCGCTTGTCGACCATGGTCGGCAGGATCCCCTCGATCCGCACCTCGCCGTTGAGGTTCTCGCGGATCATCTGCAGGGTCGTCTCGAGCTGCACCAGGCCGCGCAGCGACAGGTACTCGCACTGCACGGGGACGATCACGCCATTCGAGGCGGTGAACGCGTTGATGGTCAAGAGGCCGAGCGACGGCGGCGTGTCGATCAGGATGTAGTCGTAGTCCATCCGCACCGCGGCGATCGCCTTCTCCAGCGTGCGCTCGCGGCCGATCGCGGAGGCGAGCGCGAGCTCGGCACCGGCCAGGTCGATCGAGGCGGCGGCGACGTCGACCTCGCGCTGGTGGACGACGTTCGCGATCGGCTCGCGATGCACGAGCACGTCGAACATCGACTTCTCGAGGGTCTCCGGGTTGATCCCGAAGCTCATCGTCAGGTTCGACTGGGGGTCGAGGTCGACGGCCAGCACGCGCTTGCCCTGCTCCTTGAGCGCGGCGGAAAGGTTCACCGTGGACGTCGTCTTGGCGACGCCGCCCTTCTGGTTCGCCATCGAGATGACGTGTGCCGGACGAGCCGCGCTGGGCGCGACCCGGAGGCGCGCCGAGGCCTCGCTGGGCGACAGGGCGGGTGCGGTGGCGGTCGGGGTCATGTGGCGCCATTTCGCGCTCTCCTTCCGATCTCCTTCCCCCGCCGACCGTCGCAACCATGCGGGTTCGCGCGGTGAGCGAGGGGTGACGGCCGCGTTCGGGCGCGGGATCCGTGCGATGCTCCCCGTGATGGAGTTCGCCCCTGCGATCCGCCGCGTGGACGCCCCCGAGGGCGAGGACCTCGTGGTCCTGTTCGCGGGGTCGGCGCTCGTGGTGGCCGATCCGACGTCGCCGCGGCTGCCCGTGCGCTCCGAGTTGGGCGACCACGTCCCGACGGAGACCGTTCACGTCGGGCGGCTCGGCGGCGCGGCCGTCGAGGCCGCGGCACTGCCCGACGGCGCCGACCTGCCCGCGGGGCTCGCGCTCGCGCCGCTGCGCCCGCTCCACGGGCGCCTCACGGATGCCGAGTGGGCGCTCGCCGGGCGCGCCTTCCAGCTCGCCGAATGGGACCGCACGCACCGCTTCTGCGGGGTCTGCGGGACGGCGACGGTCCGGCTCGACGACGAGCGCGCACGGTCCTGCCCGGCCTGCGGGTATCGCGCCTACCCGCGTCACTCGCCGGCCGTGATCATGCTCGTCACCCGCGCTGACGAGATCCTGCTGGGCCGCTCCGCGCACTTCCCGCCGGAGATGTACTCGACGCTGGCGGGCTTCGTCGACCCCGGCGAGGGCGCGGAGGAGGCCGTGCGGCGCGAGGTGCGCGAGGAGGCGGGCATCGAGATCACCGAGCCGCGCTGGTTCGGCAGCCAGAGCTGGCCCTTCCCCCACTCGCTGATGCTCGGCTTCACGGCGGAATGGGCGGCGGGCGAGATCCGGCTCGACCCCGCAGAGCTCGAGGGCCTGGGCTGGTTCCGCCGCGACGACCTGCCGCTGCTGCCACCCCCGGCGAGCATCGCGCGGCGCCTGATCGACGCGTGGCTGGTCGACTGATGCGCGTCGATCGCCTCGACGATGGCCTCTGGCGCTGGACGGCGCCTCAGTCCGGATCGGGCCGGGAAGGCAATAGCGTCTACCACGAGGCGCCCGACGGGATCACGCTGATCGATCCGCTCCTCCCGGACGATCCGGAGCAGGCGGAGCGATTCTGGCGGGCCCTCGACCGCGACGTCGAGCGGATCGGGACCAGCCCGCTGATCGCCCTGACGGATCCGGAGCGGCAGCCCGGCGCAGCGGCCGTGCGGTCCCGGTACGCCGGGTCGCGCATCCTCGCGCCCGGGGCCACCGATACGGCGGACGGCACCCTCGCCGACGGAGACGTCCTACCCGGCGGCCTGATCGCCATCGGACCGACGGACGCCGCGGGATGCGCGCTCCTCGGCTGCGCGTGCCACGGGTTGATCTGGACCGGGTCGCTCCTCGAGGGCGACCCGTCGCCGTGCACACCGCTGCTGCCGCGCCTGGTCGCGCTCGGACCCCGCTTCCTGGTCGCGCGTATGGGAGAGCCCGTGGTCGAGGACGCGGTCGGGGCGCTGGCGCGGGCGCTCGCATGACGCCCGCGCCCCGGATCTGCGCCGGCTGCGGCCGCGAGATCCAATGGCGTCGGCGCTGGGCGGACGACTGGGAGCGGGTGCGCTGGTGCTCGGATGCCTGCCGACGGCGCGGCGTGACGGCGGTCGATCGCGCCCTCGAGGGGGCGATCGTCGACCTTCTCGCGGGACGCGCGCGCACCGCAACGATCTGCCCGTCGGAGGCCGCCCGCGCGGTCGGCGGTGCGGACTGGCGCCCCCTGATGGAGCCGGCCCGGCGCGCCGCGCGTCGGCTCGTGGCCGCCGGCGACCTCGAGATCACGCAGGGCGGGCGCGTCGTCGACCCGTCGTCCGCGAAGGGGCCGATCCGCCTCAGGCGCGCCCGCTAGGATCGTACGGTGCCGGTCGACGACGGACTGATCGGGGGCATCCACGTCGCGCGGCTGAGCCGCTCGGAGGCGGCGGTCGACGTACCGCACGACCACGCGGCGTTCCAGGCCTCGACGCTCGACGCCCTCCTTCGCGGCAGCCTGCGCGGCGACCTGACGGTCGGCGAGCTGCTCGCGCACGGCGACCTGGGGCTCGGCACCCTCGACCTGCTGGACGGCGAGCTGATCGTGGTCGACGGCGAAGCGTGGGTGGCGCGAGCCGACCGCAGCGTGGCCCGCGCCGATCACTCCTCCCGCACCCCGTTCGCCGTCGTCTGCCCGTTCCGACCCGACGCCACCGGGCCGCTGCGCCCGGGCTCCTTCGACGCGATCACCGCGCAGGTCGATGCGCTTGCCCCACCGGGTCGCGCGTGCCTGGCGGTCCGCATAGAGGCGCGGATCGATCACGCGCGCCTGCGCAGCGTGCCTCGACAGGACCAGCCGGACCCGACGTTGGCCGACGCCGTGGCGGCCCAGGTCGTCTACGACGCCGTCGACGTGGACGCGACGATCGTGGGGTTCCGCTTCCCGCGTGACCTGGACGGCCTCGAGCTCCCCGGCTGGCACCTGCACCTGATCGCCCACGACCGCTCCGTCGCCGGCCACGTGATGGCCCTCGAGATCGGAGCCGGAACGGCGGCGGTGGAGCACCAGGACGACCTGCACGTGGAGGTGCCGGCCGGCGTCGAGGTCGGCCGCGTCGGCTTCGACGAGGCGCGTGCCCGACGCCTCGGCGAGATGGAGCGCGGCGGCTAGGTCAGCCGCTCGGGCCCCGCGTCGGTGACGACGTAGGAGTTCTCCACCCCGACCGCGCCGACGCCCGGGAAGACGAGCTTCGGCTCGACCGCGATCGTGTTGCCCGCCTCGAGCGGCGCCTCGAACCCCTCGGCGAGGAACGGCCGCTCGTTGATGTCGAGCCCGATGCCGTGTCCGACGAAGCGGACGCGCGCCGGCCCGTGACCCATCCAGTGCTCTCCGAAGCCGGCGTCGCCTGCGAGCTCGAGGCCGCGCCGGTAGAGGTCCTGCGCAGGCACGCCGGGGCGCATCATGCCCTCGAGGTCGGCGAGGATCGCCTCGCAGACGGCGAGCGCCTCGCCGAGCGGCGCTCGCGGCTCCCCCCGGAAGAAGGTGCG
>JBMTER010000163.1:0-3707 GCA_049433345.1 Gaiellales bacterium
GGGGGCGGACCCGAGCCGGGCCCGCCCCCGCGCGTTCGCTAGTCGCCCTGCTCGACGAAGTACTTGCCGGTCTGGCCGTCCGAGAACCAGCGGCTCGTGACCGTCTTCTTGCGGGTGAAGAAGTCGACGCCGTCGGTGCCGTGCGCGTGCAGGTCGCCGAGGAACGAGTCCTTCCAGCCGGAGAAGGGGAAGAAGGCGACGGGAGCGGCGACGCCGACGTTGACGCCGATCATGCCGACCTCGATCTCGTGGCGGTAGCGGCGGACGGCCGCGCCCGACTCGGTGAAGATCGACGTGCCGTTGCCGTAGCGCGAGCCGTTGACGAAGGCGATCGCGTCGGCCAGCGTGTCGACCTCGACGACGCTGAGGACGGGACCGAAGACCTCCTCGCGGGCGATCTCCATCTCGGCCGTGACGTCCTGCACGATCGTCGGGCCGACGTACGCGCCCTCGGCGGGCGCACCCGGCTCGCGGCCGTCGACGGCCAGCGAGGCGCCCTGCTCGAGGGCGTTGTCGATCATGCCGCGGATGCGGTCGCGGGCGTCGCAGGAGACGACGGGACCGACGGACGTGCCCTGCTCCATGCCGTTGCCGACGGTGAGGGCCTCGGTGCGCGGCACGAGTTCCTTCGCGAGGTCCTTCCACGCGCCGCCGACGGCGACGACGATCGAGCCGGCCATGCAGCGCTGGCCGGCCGCGCCGAAGGCGCTGCCGATGATGTTGTCGGCCGTCTTGTCCATCACGGCGTCGGGCATCACGACCATCGAGTTCTTCGCGCCGCCGAGGGCCTGCACGCGCTTCTTGTTGGCGGCGGCGCGCTCGTAGATGTACTGCGCAGTGGCGGCCGAGCCGACGAAGGAGACGGCGTCGATGCCGGGATGGTCGAGGATGCCGTTGACGACGTCGCGCGAGCCGTTGACCATGTTGACGACGCCCGGCGGCAGGCCGAGCCCGTCGATCAGCTCGAAGACGATCTGCTGCGTCATCGGGACCTGCTCGGAGGGCTTCAGGATGAACGTGTTGCCCGTCGCGACGGCGAACGGCAGGAACCACATCGGCACCATCGCCGGGAAGTTGAAGGGCGTTATCGCGGCGCACACGCCGACGGGCTGGCGGATCGTCTCCGCATCGACGTTGGTGGCGACGCCCTCGAGGTTGCGGCCCTGCATCGTGGTCGGGATCGCGCAGGCGCACTCGACCATCTCGATCATGCGCTCGACCTCGGCGCGCGCGTCGGGGAAGGTCTTGCCCATCTCCATCGTCACGCACTCGGCGAGGCGGTCCTTGTTCTCCTCGAGCGCCTGCCGGAAGCCGAACAGCCAGCGCGCGCGCTCGATCGTGCTCTTCGCCTTCCAGGCGGGGAAGGCGGCGCGCGCGGCCTGCACGGCCTGGTCGACGTCGTTGGCGCCCGACAGCGGCACCTGCGAGAGGACCTCGCCGGTTGCGGGGTTCTGGACGTCGAGCAGCTCGCTCGAGGTCGACGGCACCCACGAGCCGTTGACGTAGTTCGGCAGGATCTTCACGGCGGTCGCGCTCATCGTCTGCGGCACCTCGGGTCGGGCGGAAGGGACGCCCCGGATGCTACCTACGACGCGGCTTCGTCGCCGCGCTCCACCAACTGGCGCTTGATCCGCGCGAGGATCGCGCCCGTCGAGCGCATGCGCAGCGGCGAGACGACCTCGGCGAGGCCCATGCCCATCGCGAACTCGCTCGGGGTGGCCAGCACCTCGTCGACGGTGCAGCCGTCGAGGCCGGCCTGGATGATCCCGGCGAAGCCCTTCGAGGTCGGCGCCTCGTCGGGGGCGGCGAAGAACAGGCGCACGGCGCCCGCCTCATCCACCTCGGCCTGCACGAAGAGCGGCGTCTGGCACTCGTGGACCCGCTCGAGCTCCTGATCGGCGAACCGCTCGGGCAGGGGCGGCAGGCCGTTGGCGTACTCGAGCAGGAGGTCGAGCCGCTCCGTGCGGTCGCAGTCCGTGAACTCGTCGATGATCGCCTGCAGGCGCGGGGGGAGCGCGGTGCTCATCGGGCGGCCTACGGCTTCTCGATCGGGACGCGCACGGCGTTGCCCCACTCGACCCACGAGCCGTCGTAGTTGCGGACGTGCTCGAATCCGAGCAGGTGCGTGAGCACGAACCAGGTGTGGCTCGAGCGCTCGCCGATCCGGCAGTAGGTGAGGACGTCGTCGTCGGGCTCGAGGCCCTGCTCGTCGGCGTAGATGGCCCGCAGCTCGTCGGCCGTCTTGAAGGTGCCGTCCTCGTTGGCGGCGCGCTTCCACGGGACGCTGCGCGCGGACGGCACGTGGCCGCCGCGCTGGACGCCCTCCTGCGGGTAGTCGGGCATGTGCAGGAGCTCGCCGGTGAACTCCTGCGGCGAGCGCACGTCGACCAGCGGCCCCTTCCCGATGTGGGCGAGGACGTCCTCCTTGAAGGCGCGGATCGACGTGTCGTCGCGCGCCACCTCGGGATAATCGACGGGCTCGACGACGGGCTCGTCGGTCGTCATCTGGCGCCCCTCGGCGGCCCAGGCGGCGCGGCCGCCGTCGAGCAGGCGCACGTCCGGATGGCCGAACAGGCTGAACACCCACAGCGCGTAGGCGGCCCACCAGTTGAAGTTGTCGCCGTAGATCACGACGGTGGTGTCGCGGCCGATCCCGCGCGTGCCGCACATCCGCGCGAAGCCCGCGGCGTCGATGTAGTCGCGCGTGACCTCGTCGTTGAGGTCGAGGTGCCAGTCGAGCTTGCGCGCGCCCGGGATGTGGCCCGTGTGGTACAGCAGCACGTCCTCGTCGCACTCGAGCACCACCAGGCCGTCGTCGGCGAGGTGGTCCTCGAGCCACTGCGTGGTCACGAGCCGCTCGGGGTGGGCGTAGGCGGCGAGCTTCGGGTCGGGATCGGTCGGCACGGGCATCGCGGGCTCCTCGGTTGTGCGTGACGGGCGTCAGCGGGCCTTTCGCCCACCCGCAGCCTACGGCCGGGACGCTAGCGCGGCGCCGCGTCGTCGACGAGGCGGTCGAGCGGCGCCCAGAAGTCGGCCTGCGCCTGGGCATCCTCGCGCTTGGGCGCGAAGTGGTCGTACTCGACGGTCGCCGTCGAGGCGAGCACGCGGACCCGCGCCGGGTGCGGCGCGATCCGCTCGGCGAGGGCGTCCGCGCCGCCGCGTCCGACGACGACGTCCCGGTCGCCGACGACCAGCTCGACCGTCGTGCCCTCCGGGACATCGCCGAGCTCGGCGGGCAGGCCCAGCGGCTCGGCGGGGAACACCGCGTAGACGGCGGCCGGGGACTCGACGCCCCAGGCGGCGGCCTCGGCCGCGTAGACCACGGCCATCCCGCCTCCGAGCGAGTAGCCGGCCGCCACCACCGGCCCCTCGGCGCCGAGCCGACGGGCCTCGGCGAGGCCCTCGCGGATGCCCTGCTCGGCGCCGGCGAGCATGCTGCCGGGGCCCGACAGGAGTCCCTCCTGGTAGTCGGGGAAGACGACGGCGACGTCGTGCCGGATGAGGTGGTCGATCCAGGCCCCGTAGGCGGCCGGGTCGAGGTCGTTCCAGCCGTGCAGGAGCACCACGATCGCGCGCGCGTCGCCCGCCGGCATGAAGATCCGCGCCCGGGGCGCGCCGTCGGCCGCCGCATCGGCGTCTGCGTCGTCGGCGACGCTCGTCGAGGCCGCGGACGCCGAGACCCTCCTCGACCGCGGCGCGCTCTTCCT
>JBMTER010000164.1:0-3706 GCA_049433345.1 Gaiellales bacterium
AAGCCCGTCGCCGCGGCCCCGGCCGCGCCGGTCGAACCCGCGGAGGCCGTCCAGGCCGAGGTCGCGGAGGCGGTCGAGGCAGTCGAGGCGGTGGCTGAGACCGAAGCGGTCGCCGAGGCGATCGTCGAGGCCGCGGAGGCGGCGGACACCGTGGCCGCGGCGGAGCAGGCGTCGGAGACCGTCGCCACGGAGGCTGCGGACGCGCCGAAGGCCCCCGCGAAGCCGAAGGCGCCCGCCAAGCCGCGGGCGACGACCGCCGCCAAGACCACCGCGAAGACCCCGGCCAAGCCGAAGGCCCCGGCCAAGCCGAAGGTCGCTGCGGCGCCCAAGGCGGCGGCCAAGCCGAAGGCCCCGGCCAAGCCAAAGGCCCCGGCGAAGCCGAAGGCCGAGGCGAAGCCGAAGGCGACCACGACGCGGAAGACGTCGACGACGGCGGCGAAGAAGCCTGCTGCCGCGCCCGACGCCGAGAACGGGTAGTCTGCCGCGCAGTTCGAGGACGCGTTATGCCGAAGGTCAAGACCAACTCCAGCGCCAAGAAGCGCATGAAGGTGTCCAGCAAGGGCACCATCACCCGTCGCCAGGCGATGGAGGCGCATCTGCGGGGCAAGATGACCGCGAAGCGCCGCCGCAAGCTGAGCCAGGACCAGCCGCTGGCGAAGTCCGACTACAAGGAGGCCCTGCGCCTCCTCGGGAAGCGGTAGGGAGTCAGGCATGGCCCGCGTCAAGCGCTCCGTCCACGCGCAGAAGAAGCGCCGCAAGACCCTCGAGGAGGCCTCCGGCTACTGGGGCCTCAAGTCGAAGCTGTACCGGCAGGCGAAGGTCCAGGTCGCCCGCTCGGGCAACTACGCCTACCGCGATCGGCGCGTGCGCAAGCGCGACTTCCGCTCGCTCTGGATCGTCCGCATCAACGCGGGCGCCCGCCAGCACGATCTCTCGTACTCGCAGTTCATGCATGGTCTCAAGGTCGCCGGCGTGACCGCGGACCGCAAGGTCCTCGCGGACCTCGCGCTGAACGAGCCCGAGGCCTTCGGCGCGCTCGCCGACAAGGCCAAGGCCGCGCTGGCCGCCGCGTAGGCGGCACTCCGGTGGAGCCGATCCGCAGCCTGCGGAACCCGGCGCTGCAACGCGTACGCGCGCTCCGGCGCACGGCCGAGCGACGTGAGCAGGGCCTGTTCGTGGTCGAGGGCGAGGACCACGTCGAGGCGGCGATCCGCGCGGGCGCGACCATCGAGGACGTGCTGGTGCGCGAGGGCGCCGACGCGCCGTCGGCCAGCGGCGTGGAGCCGCTCGTGGTGGCGGGCGAGGCGATGGACCGCGTCTCCGAGGTGGCGTCGGGCAGCCGTGTGATCGCCGTCGTGCGCACCGACTCGCTGCCGCAGCCGCCCGTCGAGCTGACCGGCGTCGGCCTCGTCCTCTGCGGCGTCTCCGACCCCGGCAATGTGGGCACGCTCCTGCGCACCGCCGCCGCCTTCGCTGCGGAGGTCGTCGTGCTCGGTGCTCCGAGCGCCGACCCCACGGCCCCGAAGGCGGTGCGGGCGGCCATCGGTGCGACCTTCGCCGTGCCGACGCTCGCCGTCGACGATGTCGCCGCGGCCTACCCCGACGCGCGGCTGGTCGCCCTTGACGCCCGCGGTCAGGTGGACCTCGCCGACGCCGACCTCTCGGGTCCCCTGTTGATCGCCCTCGGTGCCGAGCGCGAGGGGCTGCCCGCGGCCGCGCGGGCCCGGGCCGATCAGATCTGCCGGATCCCGCAGTCCGGGGCGGCCGAGTCGCTCAACGTGGGCGCCGCGGGGGCGATCGCGTTGGCCGCCGCCTACCACCGGCGAGGCTGATCGCCGGGTCGGCCCGGCGGTCGAACTGCCCGTGACCGGCTAGCGTCGCTGCGCGATCACGACGAGGTCGCCGGTGCCGTCCGTGCGCACGGGCCCGCCGGCGAAGTCGCCCCAGACGGTGATCACCTCGAAGCCGGCCGCCTCGACGAGGTCGAGCCAGTGCTGGGCGGGTGCGGGGTGGAGGACGAGCGTGGTGGTGCGGCCGCGCATCTCGACTTCTATCCGCGTGGTGCCATCCGGCCGATGCCAGTCGGCGCGCTCCCTGGCACCCGATTCGCGGTGGTGCCAGCGGCCCTGCGTTGCCTCGATGTCCTCGGGCGTGGGCGCGAAGACGTCGAAGGCGAGGAAGCCGTGCTCGGATGTCATGGCGTGGGCCGCGCCGAAGGCAGCCAGGCGCTCCGTGTCGCCCGGCAGGTGCAGGAGGCTCCGGAAGGGGATCAGGACGCGATCGTAGGTGCCCGTGAGGCCCGGCTTGAGGAGGTCGCCGGCGCGGATGTCGATCCGTTCGCGGACGCCCGCGCGGCGGGCGTTGTCCGCGAGTCGGGCGCGCATCGCGTCCGAGGGGTCGACGGCGATGACATCCCAGCCGGCCTCGGCGAGGGGGACCGCGATCCGCCCGGAGCCCGCGGCGAGCTCCACGATCGGCGTCTCGGCGCCCTGCGCCATGCCGAGGTAGTGGGGGATGTCCTCGACGACCTCGAGGCACCAGGCGTCGTAGATGTCGGCGATCGGCGCGTACTCGTCGACGTGCGCCGGCACGATCAGTCCCTCAGCCAGCGCGGCGGCAGGCCCTCGCGCTCGGCGAGCACGTCGAGGACGCGCAGGGGGTCGGCTCCGTCGCGGGCGAGCAGGACGAGCAGGTGGAAGAGCACGTCGGCGGCCTCCTCGGCCTGGTGGTCCGAGCCGGGCTCGGCCTCGAGCACCTCCGCGGACTCCTCGGCGACCTTGCCGGCCGCCACGTCGCGATCGGCGGCCAGCAGGCGCGCCACGTACGAGCCCGCGGGATCGGCGTCGCGGCGCGCCTCGATCGTGGCCGCGAGGCGCGCGAGCAGGGGCCCCGCGTCGTCGCCCCAGCAGGAGCGGGTGCCCTCATGGCAGGCCGGTCCGGCGGGCGAGACCATCAGCAGCAGCGCGTCCCGGTCGCAGTCGAGCCGCATCGAGTCGACCTGCAGCACGTTGCCGCTCGTGGCGCCCTTGACCCACAGCTCCTTGCGCGAGCGCGACCAGAAGGTCGCCCGCCGCGTGGCGAGGGTCTGGGCGAGCGCGTCGGCGTTCATCCAGGCCATCATCAGGACGGTGCCGTCGACGGCGTCCTGGCAGATCGCCGGGATCAGCCCCGCGGCGTCGAAGACGGGCTCGCCGGCGAGGGTCAGCGCATCGGCAGGTTGCGGCTCCGGCATGCGTCCTTCACCTCCTCCACGGTCGCGATGGCATCGTGGAAGATGCTCGCAGCAAGGGCGGCGGAGACGCCGGCCTCGAGCACGTCGGCGATGTCGTCAGGGCCGCTCGCGCCGCCTGAGGCGATGATCGGCACGTCGACCGTGTCGAGCAGCCGCCGGTAGAGGTCGAGCGCGTAGCCCCGCTGCGTGCCGTCCTGGTCCATCGAGGTCACGAGCAACTCTCCCGCGCCGTGCTCGACGGCCTCGACGGCCCACGCGACGGCGTCGCGGCCCGTCGGGCGGCGGCCGCCGGAGGCGACGGCCTCCCACGCGCCGTCGGCGCCGCGGCGGGCGTCGATCGCGACGACGATGCACTGCGAGCCGTAACGCGCGGCGGCCTCGTCGAACAGCTCCGGCGTCTTCACGCCGGCCGTGTTGATGCTCACCTTGTCGGCGCCTGCATTGAGCAACGCGCGGATGTCGGCGACGGCGTTG
>JBMTER010000165.1:0-3694 GCA_049433345.1 Gaiellales bacterium
CTTCTGAACACGGTTGAGGATCTGGACAACCTTCAGGAGTTGGGCAAGGTGGTGTTCTTTGGCGTGGTCGGCATCGAACTGCTTATGGTGTGTTTCATTACCCCCTCATTCACCGTCAGTGCCATCAGTGGCGAGCGCGAACGGCAGACCGCGACCGCCGAGCAGCTCACCCGAGTGCTCGGGTGCGACGTCGGCGGCGAACACGAGGCCGACCGCGGCCACCACGGCCAGGGCGACGCCCGTGGCGAGCGCGCGGCGACGGAAGTCCTCGCGCAGCGCCCCGTCCGTCTCGCGCGTGAGGAACGTCGCCGCGAGGTACGAGCAGATCAGGACGGCGAGGAGGCCCATCAGCAGCGGGAACGGCCGCAGGAGCTCCGCCACGGGCACCGTCTGCCAGCCATCGCCCGCGGGCTCGATCGCGCCCGCGGCGACGGCCCCCGCGCACACGCCGAGTGCGAACGGCGTGACCAGGCTCGAGATCGAGAAGACGAGCCCGAGCCGTCGCTGCAGGGCGGGGCTGCCCTCGGCGTGGGCGCGGAACGCGAACGCCGACCCGCGCAGCACGATCCCGAGCAGCACGAACGTGAGGGGCAGGAAGAGGCCGATGCAGAGCGCGGCGAAGGCCTGCGGGAAGGCCGTGAAGAGGACCACGATCACGAAGATGATCCAGACGTGGTTGACCTCCCAGACGGGGCCGATCGCGCGCTCGATCGCGGCGCGCTGGTCGGCGCGCCGCGGCCCCGCGGCGAAGAGGTCCCAGACGCCGCCGCCGAAGTCGGCGCCGGCCAGGACGGCGTAGGCGCTGAGCCCGACGAGCAGGCTCAGGGCGGCGAGGAGGACGAGCGTCGAATCAGCCATCCGGCGCTCCCAGGGACGCGCCGGCGAGCCGCTCGCGCCGCCGCCGCGCCATCCGGATCAGGATCATCGAGCCGAGCACGGCGAGCAGGACGTAGACCCCGCTGAAGACGACGAACCAGGGCAGGATGCCGGTGGCGGTGGTGAAGCTGTCCTCCGTGCGCAGCACCTCGTAGACGACCCACGGCTGGCGACCGGATTCGGTGGTGATCCACCCCGTCTCGACGCAGATGAAGGCGGCCGGCGCGGACGCGACGAGCCCCCACAGGAACACGCGGTGCTCGAGCCAGTGGCGCCGCCGCCGCCACGCGTAGAGGGCGACGAGGCCGGGCACCAGCAGCGCGGAGCCGAGGGTGATCATCGTGTCGTAGGCGAGGTGCACGAGGACCGGGTTCGGCCAGTCCTGCTCGGGCCACTCCTCCATGCCCTGCACGGTCGCGCGCGGGTCGTTGTAGGCGAGGAGGCTGAGCAGGTACGGGATCTCGATCCCGCCCTTGACCGTACGCGTCTCCTCGTCGGGGATCCCGAACAGGGTCATCGGAGCCCCCTCCGTGGTCTGGAAGAGGCCCTCCATGGTGGCCAGCTTGAGCGGCTGGTTCTTCGTCACCTGGACGGCGATCAGGTCGCCCGTGACGAGCTGGACGGGCATCAGGATGGCGGCCACGGCGAGGCCGATCGCCAGGCCCGTGCGGTGGTACTCGTCGCGCCGGCCCTTCAGCATCCCCCAGGCGTAGACCGCGGCCACGGCGAACCCGGTGGTGACGAGCGCCGCGAACAGCATGTGCGTGTACTGCGTGAACAGCGCCGGGTTGAACATCGCGGCGACGGGATCGACGTCGACGACCTCGCCGGCCGCGTTCAGGACGAACCCCTGCGGCGTGTTCATCCACGCGTTGGCGGCGATGATGAAGAACGTCGAGGCGAAGCCGCCGAGGAGCAGCGGGATCCCGCACAGGAAGTGGGCCCGCCGCGACAGCCGGTCCCAGCCGTACAGGTAGATGGCCAGGAAGATGCCCTCGACGAAGAAGGCGAAGCCCTCGAGGCTGAACGGCATGCCGATGATGCCGCCGGCGAACTCCATGAAGCGCGGCCACAGCAGGCCGATCTCGAAGGACAGCATCGTCCCGGAGACGGCGCCGATCGCGAACGTGACGGCGAAGGCGCGCGACCAGGTGCGCGCGAGCTGGTGGTACACGTCCTTCCCGGTCCTCAGCCACAGGCCCTCGGCGATCAGGAGCACCAGCGGCATCCCGATCCCGATCACGGCGAAGATGATGTGGAACGCGAGCGAGGTGCCCATCTGGGCCCTCGCGGCCATCAACTCGCTCATCGCGCACCCGCCTTCCGCGCCCCCCGGACGCAGGGCGACTGTAGCGCAGCCCGTCCGGACTCAGGCGTCGGGGCGCTGCACGCCCGCGACCAGGCGCGCCATCAGGCGCCGCGGCACGAGGCGGGGCACCTGCGCGAGCGCCTTGTTGCCCGCGCCGGGGATGATCACGCGCTTCCCCGCCCGGAACCCGCGCCAGCCGATCTCCGCGCAGGTGCGAGCGTCCATCATCGTCATCGACTTCATGCTCGTCTCGGCCATGCCGGCGCGGGCCTGGAAGCCCGTCTCGACGGGGCCCGGGCAGAGCGCCGCGACGGTGGCCCCGCTCCCGGCGACCTCCTCGGCGAGCGCCTCCGACAGGGCGAGGACGTAGTTCTTGGTGGCGTAGTAGACGGCCGCGTTCGGGCCCGACAGGAAACCCGCGACGCTGGCCACGTTGAGCACGCCGCCCCGACCCCGCTCGGCCATCCCGGGCAGGTACCAGCGCGTCAGCGAGGTGAGGGCGGCGACGTTGACGCGCACCATGCCGTCGAGGTCGTCCGCCGCCGTGGCCGCGAACGGCCGCCAGACCCCGAAGCCCGCGTTGTTGACGAGCACGTCGACGGGCCGCTCGACCCGCTCGGCGATGCGCCGGACGGCGGCCGGGTCGTCGAGGTCGTCGGCGCCGACCTGCGCCGCGCCGCGGTAGCGCGAGGCGAGCTCGCCGGCGAGCGCCTCGAGGGCCTCCTGCCGGCGCGCCACGAGCACCAGGTCGTGGCCGTCGGCGGCGGCGCAGCGGGCCAGCTCGAGGCCGATCCCGCCGGAGGCGCCGGTGACGAGGGCGAGGGGGCGCTCGCTCACGAGACCCCCGCCCCCTGGCGCACGTCGAAGCCGCGCCCGCCGGCGAGGCGATGCACGGCGCGCATGAAGCCGAGCCACTCGGGGCCCGGCGCAGCCGTCCCGGCGGGCGGCCACGCGCCGACGCCGTGGACGTCGAGCGAGCGTCCGCGCCAGAGCAGCGCGATCGCCCATGCGCTGCCGTCGCCGACCCCCGACGGGAAGGACGTCCACGACCAGGCGCCGACGCGCTCGAGCGCGCGGTCGAAGCGCCGCCAGACGTCCGGGTCGGGGACGTAGACCGCGACGTCGGCGAGGCCGTCCTCGTCCCACTCGCGATAGCGCAGCACGGGCCCGACCAGCGAGCCGAGCGCGAGCAGGGGGCCGAGGCCCGGCTCGGGATCGTCGACCGGATGGTCGGTCCAGGCGTCCGGGTCGGCCGCGAGGTGCGCCGAGGTCAGGTCGAGCTGCCAGCTCGAGCCGAGCGTGTTCGAGACGGCGATGCGGAGGGCGTCGGGGAGGTCCACGTCAGGCAGTTCGCAGGAGGCCGCCCCACGGGCGGAAGCGAGGCGGCGCAGGAATCGAACCTACCGACCGACGGGCTGCGCCGGCCTGCGCGTTTTGAAGACGCGATCCGCCACCAGGCGGTTGCCACCCCGGAGCGATGCTAGCCGAGGCCGCCCGGGGGGGGGGGGG
>JBMTER010000166.1:0-3617 GCA_049433345.1 Gaiellales bacterium
TGTTGGGCATGAAGCGGGCCGTCGGCGCGGCGACGCCGAGGGCGGCCCGCACCTGCGCGAGTTCGACCCCGGCGGCCGCGGAGGCGACGCACGCCCCGGGCGCGAGCGCGGGGCCGATCGCGGCCGCGGCGGCGGCGATGTCCTGCGGCTTGACGAGCAGGATCACGAGCTCCGCGTCGCGGGCGACGGCGGCGGGATCGGCGGCGACGCGGATGCCGAAGCGCTCGGCGAGGGCCTCGGCCACGCCGTCGACCCGGTCGGTTGCGATGATCCGCGCCGCGCAGGCGGGGTCGGCGGCGACCCATCCCTGGACGAGCGCGGAGGCGAGGCGGCCGGCGCCGATCAGCCCGAGGGTGCCGGTGGACATGCGGTCAGTGTACGGTAGGCCCATGGCCGAGTCGCACGCCGGAGGCTGCCTGTGCGGGTCCGTCCGCTATCGCGTGACGGGCCCCCTCCGCGATGTGATCACCTGCCACTGCGGCGAGTGCCGGCGCATGCACGGCGGCGCCGCCCCCTACACGGCCAGCCCGGCCGACCACCTCGAGCTCGTGCGGGACGATGGTCTGACGTGGATCGCGAGTCCCTCCTCGACGACGTCGGCCGAGCGCGGCTTCTGCCGGCACTGCGGCTCGAGCCTGTTCTGGCGCGCACCGGGCCGCGACACCATCTCGATCGCGGCGGGCACGGTCGACGGGCCGTCGGGTCTCACCGCCTCCGGGCACATCTGGTGGGACGCGCGCGCCGACTGGGAGGTCCCCGACGGCCTCCCCACGCGCCCCACCGGCGGCTGAGCCGCGAGGATTCCGCACCGGTGCCACGAATCGGGCGGCATGCTGCGCGAGTTCCGGGACTTCATCGTCACGTCGAGCGCGCTCGACCTCGCCATCGGCGTCGTCATCGGCGCCGCGTTCGGCCAGTTCGTCGACGTCCTCGTCAACGACGTCCTGATGCAGTTCGTGGCGGCGCTCGTGGGCTCACCCGACTTCGGCGCGATCGCGCTGCCGCTCGGCCAGGCGGAGATCGAGATCGGCCTGCTCGTGAACGCGCTGATCAACCTGCTGCTGATCGCGCTCGCGGTCTTCGTCGTGATCAAGGGCGTCAACGCGCTGCGCCGGCGCACTTCCGGCAGCAGGTCCGACGCGGACCCGCAGGACATCGTCCTGCTCCGCGAGATCCGCGACGCCCTGCGCGAGGACGGCGCTAGCCCGCGATCGTGATCGCCCTCGAGGTCGCCGACGGCGTCTCGACGACCGCGCTCTCGGTCCACGCGTTGCGGCCCGACACGACGACGCGGACCGCGACGCCGGCGAGCGCCGCGCGGACCCGCAGGCTCCTGCCCTCGGCCCCGCGGATCGCCTCCCAGCCGTCGCGCGTCCGACGCTCCCACCGGTAGCCGTACGAGGCCGCGTACGGCCAGGCCGCCGTCGTCGCCGTCAGCCGGCCTCCGACCATCGCCGATCCCCTGATCCGGACGCCCCGGCGGATCGGTGCGCGGAGCCCCTTGACGCCCGGGACGGTCCGGGGCGCGACCGACGGGCCGCCGGCGGCGATGCCGAGCTGGCCGAGGGCGTTGCCGCCCCAGCAGCGCAGGCGACCCTTGGTCGTGGAGGCGCAGGAGTGGTCGGCCCCGGCCGCGACAAGGGTGGCCGCGACGCCCGGGACCCGCACGGGCGTCGCCGAGTTGGTGGTCGTGCCGTTGCCGAGCTGGCCCTGGCCGTTCGCGCCCCAGCACCAGACCGCCCGGGCGCGGTCGACCACGCAGGCGTGGGCCCGACCGGCGGACACGTCGTTCGGATCGGTGCCGGCGGGCAGCGCGACCCGCACGGGCACGTTGCTGGCCGTCGTCGTGCCGTCGCCGAGCTGGCCGGACTCGTTCGCGCCCCAGCACCACACGCCCGGCTCGGCGTCGAGGCCCTGGGCGTCGAACGTGGCGCAGGTGAAGGCGCCGCCGGCGCTGATCGCCCCGACGGTCTCGCGACCGGCCGGGAAGCGCAGCTTGACGGGCGTCGCGCTGTCCGCGCTCGCGCCGTTGCCGAGCTGGCCCGAGCTGCCCTGGCCCCAGCAGGTGATCGACGAGGCGATGCCGGCGCAGACGTGGAGGTCGCCGACGGCGAGCAGCGCCGGCGCCGAGCGCTGCCCGTCGGATGACCGGTACTTCGACGTACCGGGGACCGGCGTGGGACCGGCGATGCCGGCAGCCGCCGTCCCGAGCTGCCCGTTGGTGTTGTCGCCCCAGCAGTAGACGGCGTCGGTCAGGGCGCAGGCCGAGAAGGCCCCCACGCCGACCGTGTCCGAGCTGCCGCCGCCGAGGTCCACGACGACGGGGACCGCACTGGCCGCACCGGCGCTGCCGCGACCGAGCTGACCGTGATCGTCATCGCCCCAGCAACGAACCACGTTCGCCGCGCCGCGCTTGGCGGTGGCCGCGCAGACCGTCGCGTCGCCGTCGGGATCCCCGTCGCCGATCGCGATGTCGGCGACGCCCCAGCCACTCGGCAGCTTGACCGCGGCCGGTGCCGCGGGCGACGTGCCGGCGCTGTGCCCGGCCTGGCCGTCGGCGTTGTCGCCGAAGCAGTTCGGGGCGCCGTCGGGCAGGACGACGCAGGTCAGGTTCTGCCCGGCGCCGACGAGGTTGCCGCAGCCCGCGAGGGCGAGGCCGACCGCGGCGAGGGAGAGGGCGGCGACGAGGGGGCGCAGCTGCTGCATGGCGCGACGGTAGCAGTCGCTCACAATCGCGCGGCGTAGGCGGCGGCCGCCTCGACCAGCGCCCGGAAGACCGGCGCGCCGCTGCCCGTGTGCGCCTCCTCGGGGTGCCAGAGGACGCCGAGGCAGAACGCCTTCGCGGGGTCCTCGAGGCCCTCGACGGTGTCGTCGGGGGCGAGCGCGGTCACCGCGAGGCCCTCCCCCACCCGCTCGATGCCCTGATGGTGGTGCGAGTGGATCACGGTGCCGCTCGGCACGAGCTCGGCGAGGCGCCCGCCGACGACCTCGACGGGGTGGTTCGACCACTCGCCGAGCCGGACGCGGTGGACGTCGCCCTCGACCACGTCGTCCAGGTGCTGCACGAGCGTGCCCCCGTAGGCGATGTTGAGGAGCTGGAAACCGCGGCAGACGCCGAGGACCGGCATGTCGTGGTCGAGCGCGCCGCGCAGGAGCGCGAGCTCGGCCTCGTCGCGGCGCGTGTTCGGCGGGTCGGCGGTCGGATGCGGCTCGGCGCCGTAGGTTCCCGATCCGACGTCGTCGCCGCCGACGAGGACGAGGCCGTCGAGCGACGCGAGCGCCTCGTCGGCGAACGCATCCATCTCGGGCAGCGGCGGCACGAGCAGCGGGAAGCCGCCCGCAACCAGGATCGAGTTGACGTAGGCCTGCGGCGCGAGGCACGCCGGCATGCCAGTCCACGGCCCCCACGAGGCGTCGCGCCAGTAGGCGGTGATGCCGATGCGGGGACGCATGCCCGGCAGCCTAGCGACGCAGGTCCGTCGGCCCGGCTAGGCGGTCGGGTTGAAGAAGCCCTGGTCGACGAGGCGCTGGCGATCCTCCGCCGACACCTCGCCGTTGGCGGGCGTCCGCAGGAACACCTTCTCGGCGATCCGCTGGATCGCGCCGTCGCGCGCGTT
>JBMTER010000167.1:0-3592 GCA_049433345.1 Gaiellales bacterium
GTCGACCGCGGGCGCCGGCTCTCGCTCGGCCCGCCCGTCGTCGAACACGAGCGCGCCGGCCGCGCCGAGCGTGACGACGACGGGCGCCCCGGCAGCGGCGGCGAGCGCCCGCGCGGCCGGCGCGCTCGTGTTCGACGACGGGCGGGCCGAGCGAGTGCCGGCGCCCGCGGTCGACGTGGTCGACACGACCGGCGCGGGCGATGCCCTGTGCGGCACCTTGGCCGCCGAGCTCGCCCGGGGAGCGGGTCTCGGCGACGCCGTGCGCGCGGCCGTGGAGGCCGCGTCCCGCTCGACGACGCGCCCCGGCGCCCGCTAACGCGCGAGCACCCGGCTCGTGCGGACGTGGTGCACGCCGTAGCCGCGCTGGTTCCACGGCGTGGCGTCCGGTTGGACGGCGCCGTCGCGGTCCTTGGCGCGGCTGCGCACGACGTGCGTGCCGGGCGCGAGATCGACGTCGAGCGCGAATCGCGTCGGCGCGTACAGGTCCGGCCCCGGATCGATACGCGCCGCCTGCCAGTCGCCGTCATCGACCTGCACGTCGACGCGGGCGATCCCTGCGCTGCCGCCCCACGCGACGCCCTCGATGCGCACGGTCCCCGCGGGTACCTCCGCGCCATCGGCCGGCGCCACCACGATCGCGTGGACGGGCGTCACCGTCAGCTCGCGCCCGGGCCCCTCGTCACCCGCTTCGCGCAGGCGGTAGTCGACCGCCTGGAAGAAGCCGTCGAACGGGCCGGCGATCAACTCGATCCGCGTCAGCCACTTGACCGACGAGACCGCGTACCAGCCCGGGGCGATCAGGCGCACCGGGTAGCCGTGGCGGGGCTCGAGCGCACGGCCGTTCATCTCCCAGGCGAGGATCGCGTCGCGCACGACGGGATCGCGGAGCGGCAGCGCGCGGGCGAACGCCTCGGGCGCGGCGCGCCCCTCGCAGGCGCCCGTGTCGGCGCCGTGGAAGACGATGTGGGTCGCCTCCGGCAGCGGACGCACGATGCTGAGGAGGTCGGGCAGGGAGCCGCCGGCCCAGCGAGCATGACCGACCGCGCCGAGCGCCCAGGGAACCCCCGCGGCCGGCGGATCGAGCTCGGTCCGGCGGTGCCCCGCGCATTCGAGCGTGACGGTGCGCGCGACGTGCGACAGCTTGCGCAGGTCGCTGAGGCGCCAGCGCACGGGGCGCGTGACGAGGCCCGTCACCTCGAGGGTGTAGTCGGCCTCGGTGATCTCGGGGACGCCGAAGTGGCTGCGCGTGAAATGGCGTCCGACCGGAACGGTGTCGTCGAGCAGGGCATCGACGGGGGTGGGGTGGCAGTCGGCGGCGACGGCCACGGCGGCATGATCCATCGTCGCCATCATGCCAGAGCCCTGACGGCCGGCGTAGGCGGGCTCAGGCGTCGGCGGCGACCGGCCCGTCGGCGGGCCGGTCGATCACGAACGCGTCGAGCCCGCGGCCGGCCTCGATCTCCTGCAGGTCGCGCTCGGCCGTCTCGAGGTAGGCCCGCAGCGCCTGCTCGAGCCCCTTGCCCTCGCGCAGGAGGCGGATCGTCTCCTCGACGGACAGCTCGGCCTCGCCGAGCCGCTCCGCGATCTCCTCGAGCCGTTCGAGGCCCTGCTCGAACGACACCTTCCTCGCCTTCGCCATGCCTACGGGGCCTCCGGATCATCGGGGTGCACGGTCCGCACCTCGGCCGCGAGCGTACCGCCTCGGAGCTGGATCGTCACGGCCTGCCCGGGCACCAGTGAGGCGGCGTCCCGCACCAGCGTCCCGTCCGGCAGCCGCACGAGCGCGAAGCCGCGCTTCCGCCAGTCGCGCGCGGTGATCAGCCCGACGAGACCCGTGACGGCTCGCCGCCCGACGTCGAGGCGGTGGCGAAGACCCGCTGCGCCGGCGTCGAGGCGCGCACGCACCGCATCCAGGGTCGCGGGGCGGGGCACGATCGCGAGCGCGCGCGCGAGCGCCCCGCTCGCGCCGAGCAGCCGCTCGCGCGGAACGGTGACGGCGGCCCCGGTGGCGTGCGCCAGGGCCTGTCCGGCGAGCTCGACGCGGCCGACCCGCTCGAGCAGGGCGGCCTGCCCGGCGGGGCGCATCGCGGAGCGGTCGATGCGAGCGTCGGCGCGCTCCAGGGCGGCCCGAGCGTGGCCGATCGCGTCGTCCGCGCGGCGGTCGATCAGCGCCGCGAGCTCCGCGGCGCTGGGCACCACGTGCTCCGCGGCTCGCGCGGGCACCTCGGCGGCGGCCGCGGCCACGAAGTCGCAGTTGGGACGCTGGCGGGTGTGCCCGATCGAGGTCACCACCGGGACGTCGAGGGCGGCGATCGCACGACACAGCCGCTCGTCCGAGAACGGCAGGAGATCCTCGACGGAGCCGCCGCCGCGGGCCAGCACGATCACGTCCACCTCCGGCTCGGAGGCCAACCGCCCGAGCGCGTCGATCAGCGCGTTGACGGCATCGACGCCCTGCACCAGCGCGTGCGCGACGCTGATCCGGACGGGCGGGAAGCGATCGGCCAGCGCCCGCAGGACGTCAGCCTCGGCGTCCGAGCCGCGGCCCGTGACGAGACCGACGCGACGCGGGAACACGGGCAGCGGGGGCTTGCGCGCCGGATCGGTCAGCCCGTCGGCGACGAGCCGGGCGAGCGTCTCCTGCACGCGCCGCAGGAGCTCGCCCTCGCCGGCGTGGCGGATCGCGTCGACGTCGAGCGACACCGTGCCGCGCGGTGCGTAGACCCGGATCCGCCGGTAACGGGCCTGGATCAGCTGCCCCTGGGCGGGGAGCTCGCCGATCCGCTCCGCGGCCGAGCGCCAGATCACACACGAGACGAGCGCCTCGCCGTCGGAGAGGTCGAGGTAGACGTGGCCCGACTGGGCGCGCGTGACCTGCCGGACCTCACCCTCGACGATACCCCCACCGAGGTCGGCGAGGCTCGCCTCGACCCGTCGCCAGATCGCGCTCGGCGACTCGGCGACCGCCTGGGACGCCGGGCCGGAGGCCACCGGCTAGGAGACCTCGTCGACGGCGGCCGCGATCGCCGCGGGATCGGGAACGCCGCCCGTCAGGACCTTCTCACCGCCCGGACCGGCGATGACGAACGAGGGCGTGCCGCCGAAGTTGTTCTGCGCGGCGATCACCTGCACGTCCTGGATCGCCGGCGACCACAGCGTCTCGTTCTGGCGATCCGCCTGGAACTGCTCGAGGTTCAGACCGAGCGCCTGCGCGACCCCGTCGACGTAGGCGTCGGTCGCGTACTCCTTCGACTCGTCCTGCTGGTTGACGAACCACAGGTCCTGGTACTCGAACAGCCTGTCCTGCTGCTGCGCGGCGATCGCCGCCTGCGCGGCCAGGACCGAGTCGGGGCCGAGGATCGGCCACAGCCGGAACTCGTACTTCGCCTTTCCGGTCCGGATCTGCTCGTCGATCACCGTCGGTAGGTAGTCGGTCGCGAACAGGCGACAGGCGGGGCAGCGCAGGGCCGTCCAGATCGACCCGCCGACGCTCGAGATCACCGGCGCGACAACGGCAGCGTCGGACGCTCGGACGCGCATGTCCCCACCACCGACGTCGCCGGATTGGCGGCAGCCATAGGTTTGGCCGACG
>JBMTER010000168.1:0-3586 GCA_049433345.1 Gaiellales bacterium
CTCCTAGGAGGCGCTGCGCGACGTCGAGGTGATGGGCGTCGTCCGGATCGGCGCCGAGGTCGGCTCGGGCGACCTGCTCGTGGGCAAGGTCACCCCGAAGGGCGAGACCGAGCTGACCGCCGAGGAGAAGCTGATCCGCGCGATCTTCAAGGAGAAGGCGCGCGAGGTCCGCGACACCTCGCTGAAGGTCCCGCACGGCGACGGCGGCAAGGTCATCGACGTGAAGATGTTCGACCGCGAGGCGGGCGACGAGCTCAACGCCGGGGTCAACCAGCTGGTGCGCGTCTACGTGGCGAAGAAGCGCAAGATCGCCGAGGGCGACAAGCTCGCAGGCCGCCACGGCAACAAGGGCGTGATCTCGAAGATCGTGCCCGAGGAGGACATGCCGTTCCTCGAGGACGGCACCCCGGTCGACATGATCCTCAACCCGCTCGGCGTGCCGAGCCGCATGAACATCGGCCAGATCCTGGAGACGCACCTCGGGTTCGCCGCGCGCTACCGCTCCGACGGCGATCCGAACCCGCCCGAGTGGGTCGCGACCCCGGTCTTCGACGGCGCCACCGTCGGCGAGGTCGACGGCGCGCTCGTGGAGTGGGTCGAGCGGCACAAGGACTCGCCGGTCGCGCTGTCGGTCGACGACGAGGTCGGCCGGCGCGTGTCCGGCAAGGTCCAGCTGTACGACGGCAAGACGGGCGAGCCGTACGACCAGAAGGTCGTCGTCGGCTACATGTACACCCTCAAGCTGCTGCACCTCGTGGACGACAAGATCCACGCGCGCTCGACGGGCCCGTACTCGCTCGTCACGCAGCAGCCCCTCGGCGGCAAGGCCCAGTTCGGCGGCCAGCGCTTCGGCGAGATGGAGGTGTGGGCGCTCGAGGCGTACGGCGCCGCGCACACCCTGCAGGAGATGCTGACCATCAAGTCCGACGACACGATCGGCCGCGTCAAGGCGTACGAGGCGATCGTGAAGGGCGAGAACATCCCCGAGCCGTCCGTGCCGGAGAGCTTCAAGGTGCTGCTGAAGGAGATGCAGTCGCTCGCGCTCGACGTCCGCCCGCTGCGGGACGACGGCCGCGAGGTGATGATCTCGGAGGAGGACGACGAGCTGATCCGCGCCGCGGAGGAGCTCGGCGTCGACCTGTCGGGTGAGCGCAAGGGCGACGTCGACCTGGACGGCGACGGCGTCGACGACCTCGCGGAGGAGGACGCCGACCCGGTGGCCGCCGACGCGACGCTCGACTCGGTCGAGGACATCTCGGAGGCCGCGGCCGACGAGGAGGATGACGACGCCCTCGCGCTCGGTGCGGGCGACGCTGACGGCGAGGAGGGGGACCTGTAGGCGCCCCGGGCGACCCACGGATCCCTTCCCGCGATAGGAGACTCACATGATCGACGTCAGCGACTTCGACTACATCAAGATCGGCCTCGCCTCGACGAAGGACATCCAGTCCTGGTCGAGCGGCGAGGTGACCAAGCCCGAGACGATCAACTACCGCACGCTCAAGCCGGAGAAGGACGGGCTCTTCTGCGAGCGCATCTTCGGCCCCACGCGCGACTGGGAGTGCTACTGCGGCAAGTACAAGCGCGTCCGCTACAAGGGCATCATCTGCGAGCGCTGCGGCGTCGAGGTGACGCGCCAGAAGGTGCGCCGCGAGCGCATGGGCCACATCGACCTGGCCGCGCCCGTCTCGCACATCTGGTTCTTCAAGGGCGTCCCGAGCCGCATCGGCTACCTGCTCGACATCGCGCCGAAGGACCTCGAGAAGGTCCTCTACTTCGCCGCGCACATCTGCACCCACGTCGACGAGGAGGCCCGCGCGGCCGACCTGTCCGAGCTGGAGCGCAAGATCGTCGGCGAGCGCGAGGAGCTCGAGGCGGAGCGCGAGGAGGAGGTCGGCCGCGTCGCCGAGCGCCTGCAGCGCCGCCGGCTGTACATCGCCAAGGGCGCCGAGGACGGCTTCGACGACGACGACGAGTACTGGGCGCGCATGCTCAACGCGTGGGCCGAGGAGCAGGGCTACAGCCTCGCCGCCGACCGCGCCGCCGCGGGCGGCCGCCTGTCGGAGGTCGCGCTGCAGCTGACCGACACCACGAAGAAGGTCGTCTCCGACACGATCCACCGGATCGCCGTCCGCGAGGACCGCGACCTGACGGCGAAGGAGGTCGAGGCCGTCGCGGCCGTCGCCGCCGACGCCCTCGACGTGCTCAAGGAGGACGTCAAGCGCGTCCGCGACGGCAAGGGCGCGCAGAAGAGCGCCGGCCGCCGCGCGCTCGAGCAGGCCGCGCAGTTCCTGGCCGGCGACGACGACGCGAAGGACGCCGAGGCCCTGGCCGAGAAGCTGACGGCCGGCGGCCGCAGCCGCAAGGACCTCGACAAGGCGCGCGGGCTCGGCAACGGGCTGCTCGCCGACGTCGTCCGGGCCGCGCCGGACCGCCCCGCCAAGGGCTTCGACGTGGCCGCCCTGACGGGCGAGCTGTGCCTGAAGGCCGAGGGGGGCATGAGCGCCGACGACCGCGGCCGCATCGACGAGTGGACGCAGAAGGTCGTCGAGATGCTGAAGGACGCCGACCAGCGCAAGAAGGACGTGCACGAGCTGTTCGACGAGCGCCTGCAGATGCTCGACGACGCCTGGGCGGTGTTCCAGACGATCAAGCCGAAGGAGGTCATCGGCGACGAGAAGGTGGCCCGCGAGCTGAAGGACCGCTTCGCCTCGTCGTGGGGCTTCGGGGAGTACATCGGGCTCGGCATGGGCGCCGAGGCCGTGCGCGACCTGCTCGCCCGCGAGGACATCCCGGCGCTGGTCGAGGACCTCAAGGAGCAGATCGCGACCGGCAAGGGCCAGAAGCAGCAGCGCGCGATCAAGCGCCTGAAGGTCGTCTCCGCGTTCCACAAGAGCGAGCAGCGGCCCGACTCGATGATCCTCGAGGTGATCCCCGTGATCCCGCCGGAGCTGCGCCCGATGGTGCAGCTCGACGGCGGCCGCTTCGCCACCAGCGACCTGAACGACCTCTACCGCCGCGTCATCAACCGCAACAACCGCCTCAAGCGGCTGCTCGACCTCGGCGCGCCGGAGATCATCGTCAACAACGAGAAGCGCATGCTGCAGGAGGCCGTCGACGCGTTGTTCGACAACGGCCGCCGCGGCCGCGCGGTGACGGGCCCGGGCAACCGCCCGCTGAAGTCCCTGTCCGACATGCTCAAGGGCAAGCAGGGGCGCTTCCGCCAGAACCTGCTCGGCAAGCGCGTCGACTACTCGGGCCGCTCCGTGATCGTGGCCGGCCCGCAGCTGAAGCTGCAGCAGTGCGGCCTGCCGAAGCTGATGGCCCTCGAGCTGTTCAAGCCGTTCATCATGAGCCGGCTCGTGGAGCGCAAGGCTGTCCCGAACATCAAGGCCGCGAAGCGCATGGTGGAGACCATGGAGGGCGACGTCTGGGACGTGCTCGAGGAGGTCATCACCGAGCATCCGGTGCTGCTCAACCGCGCCCCGACGCTGCACCGCCTGGGCATCCAGGCCTTCGAGCCGGTGCTGATCGAGGGCAAGGCGATCCAGCTGCACCCGCTGGTCTGCACCGCCTTCAACGCCGA
>JBMTER010000169.1:0-3583 GCA_049433345.1 Gaiellales bacterium
CAATCGTCTAGCCTCCCCTCGCACCGACGAGGAGAGGTCCCATGCTCGAGCCGCTCGCGCCCTTCGGCAACCACCTGCCCATCAAGATCCGCTTCGGCGACGGCGAGATCGCGCGCCTGCACGAGATCCTCGCCGCCGAGGGCGCGACCAGCACCGTCCTCGTGATCGACCGCGCGATGGTCGGCCATCCCGCCATCTCGGCCGCGGTCGCGCAGGCGCCCGGCGCCGTCGCGGAGTGGGTCAAGGAGCCCGGCGAGCCGACCACCGACGACGTCGCCTCCTGCGCGCAGGCCCTCAGCGACCACGGCGCCGACGCGATCGTGGCGATCGGCGGCGGCTCCGCGATGGACACCGCGAAGGCCGCGCGGCTCGTGCACGGCAGCGGCCGGCCGTACACCGACTGGGCGGACGGGAAGGCCGAGCACGCGGACTGGCCCAGCCTCTTCATCACGGTGCCCACCACCTCGGGCACGGGCTCCGAGGTCTCGGGCGGCATCGTCGTGACCGACTCGGAGACGCACCTGAAGAAGGGCATCGCGCACCCGACGGTGCGCGCCCGCTACGCGATCGTCGACCCCGAGCTGACCCACGGCCTGCCCCCGGCGCCCACGATGTACGCCGGCATTGACGCGATCGCCCAGGCGGTCGCCGCCGTCGCCGTCGTCGCGCGCACCCCGATCGGCAACGGCATCGCCTTCGAGTCGGTCCGCTACGGCGTCGAGGCGCTGCCCGCGGCGATCGCGAACGGCGCCGACGCCGGCGCCCGCTCGCGGATGGCGGCCTGCTCCCTGCTCGGCGGCCTCTGCATGAACATCTCCGACTGCGGCTCCGAGCACTCGATCGCGCAGGCGATCGGCGGCCGCTACGGCCTGCCGCACGGTCTCACCATCGGCCTCGTGATGGCCGAGACCATGGACGTCGACCGCACCGCCGAGCCCGAGCTGTTCGACCGCATCGCCGACGCGATGGGCTGGCCCGACGCGGGCCGTGGCGACGGCTCCCGCGCCATCGCCGCGACACGGGCGCTGCTCCGCGAGATCGGCTTCCCGACGCTGCGCTCGACGGGCGTCGAGGAGGACGCGCTGCCCGCGCTCGCCGAGGCGGCGATGGACGACTACTTCATCACGGTCGCCCCGCACCGCTGGACCGTCGACGACGTGCTGGCCTGCTACCGGGCGGCCTGGGCGATCGAGGAGCGCTAGCCCTCCAGGGGCACGGGCTGGTCGGCGGGTAGGAGCGACGCCAGCCGCTCCCAGCGGTCGATCTCGCAGCCGTTCACCCGTGACAGCCGCGCGGTCACCTGCGCGCCGTCGAGGCTGCCGGTGATGATCGCCTCCTGCGGCCCGCCGTACAGCTCCGTGCAGATCGCGTCCGCCGGCACCGGTGCGAGCGCCTCGACCCCCTCGGCCGCCAGCAGCGCGCAGGCCGCCTCGGCGTCGGCGACGTCGCCCGCGCTCGGCCGGCAGGCCAGCGTGGCGCTCACGGGCGCACCCCGATCCTCGCCCTCCGGCCACAGCGTCACCTCGAGCTGCGGCGCGGGCACGCCGTCGCAGCCGGGCGCGGCACCACCGGAGCAGGCCTCCTCGTCGGAGGGGCCGAGGGCGGCGCAGCCCGCCAGCGCGAGCGCCAGGATCAGCGCTAGGGGAGCTGCGCGACGCATGCGCCCACGATAGCGGCGGCTAGTCCGCCGCCTTGCGGCTCGCGCGCTTCTTCTTCGCCGGGCCCTTGGCGCGCCGCTCGGCCAGCAGCTGCGCCGCCATCTCCGCGGTGACGGCGTCGGGGGGGACGTCCTTCGGGACCGAGGCGTTCGTCTCGCCGTCCGTCACGTACGGGCCGTAGCGGCCCGCCTTGAGCGTGATCGTCTGCCCCGTCTCCGGGTCGGGCCCCAGCTCCTTCAGGCTCTGCGGCTGCCCGCCGCGGCCACGGCGTTCCTTCGGCGTGGCGAGGATCTCCTCGGCCTGCTCGACGGTGAGGGTGAAGAGCTCGTCCTCGGAGCCGAGCGAGCGGGTGTCGGTGCCCTTCTTGATGTACGGCCCGTAGCGGCCGTTGGCGACCATGATCTCCTCGCCGTCCGCCGCCGTCAGGGTGCGCGGCAGCGTCAGCAGCCGCACGGCGTCGTCGAGCGTGACCGCCTCGAACTCCATGCCCTTCAACAGCGACCCGGTGCGGCCCCTGGCCTTGGCCGGCGCGTCCTCGGGCAGGGCCTCCGTCACGTACGGCCCGTAGCGGCCGATCCGCGCCGTCACCATCAGCCCCGTCTCGGGATGCGGGCCGAGCTCGCGCACGCCGGCCGCGGCCAGCGTGGCGGGGTCGATCTTCCGGGCGACGAGCTCCTCGGCCTCCTCCGGCGTGATCTCCTTGGTGCCCTGCTGGCGCCAGATCGTGTAGCCGCAGCCCGGCTCCTTCTTCGACCTGTAGGAGGTGCACGAGTACGAGACGGGCATCTCGACGATCTCGCCGTCGCACCACGGGCAGGGGCCGATCACGCGCCGCTCGATCTTCATCGCGGAGCGGTCCTTGTCGGCGAACCACTCGACGACCTTCGTCGTGTAGCGGCGGATGTCGTCCATGAAGGCGTCGCTCGACTCGGCCCCCTCCTGGATCCGCTGCAGCCGGTGCTCCCACTCGCCGGTCAGGGCCGGGCTCGTGAGGTCGTGGTCGCCGAGCATCCGGATCACGGCGAGGCCCTTCGGGGTGGCGTGCAGCTGGCGGCCGACGCGCTCGACGTAGCGGTTCGCGATCAGGTCCTCGATCGTCTGGGCGCGCGTGGCGGGCGTGCCGAGGCCCGAGTCGCGCATCGCCTCGGCCAGCTCCTCCTCGTCGACGAGCTTGCCGGCCGTCTCCATCGCCATCAACAGCGAGTTCTCGGTGTAGTGGCGCGGCGGCGTCGTCTCCTTGGCGAGCACCTCGACGCCGCGGATCGCGCTCGTCTCGCCCTCGGCGAGCACAGGCAGGAGCGGGCGCGCGGAGGCCTGCTCCTCCGTCTCCTCCTCGGCCTCCTCGCCGGGCGCCTGCGGCTCGGCCGGCGCGGCGTCGCGGTAGACGGCGAGGAAGCCCGGCTCGACGATGACGGTGCCCGACGAGCGGAACAGCTCGCCGCCCGCCTCCGTGTCGACGGAGGTGACCTCCTTGCGCGCCGGCGGGTGGAAGGCGGCGAGGAAGCGACGCGCGACGAGGTCGTAGATCCGGCGCTCGTCGGAGCCGAGCGCGGACAGGTCCTGGGTGCCCTCGGTCGGGATGATCGCGTGGTGGTCGCCGACCTTGTCGTCAGCGACGACGCGGGCGAGCGGCAGCTCGCCGAGGCCGGCGACGTACTGGCCGGCCGCCGCGTAGGCCGGGTCGGCGCGCCCGACCTCGGCGGCGATCCCCTTGAGCGTCGGGATCATGTCCGTGGTCAGGTACTTCGAGTTGGTGCGCGGATAGGTCAGCAGCTTGTGCGTGTCGTAGAGGGCCTGCGCGGCCGCGAGGGTGCGCTTCGCCGTGAAGCCGAACTGCGAGTTCGCCTCGCGCTGCAGCTGCGTCAGATCGAAGAGGAGCTTCGGCTGTTCGACGCGCGGCTTCTTCTCGACGCGGACCACCTTGG
>JBMTER010000170.1:0-3546 GCA_049433345.1 Gaiellales bacterium
GCGACGCGCGCGGCTGATCAGCCGCCGAGCAGCTTCGCGAAGTCGCGGACGCCGGTCCGGTTGTCGATCGGGATCGCGCGCAGCTGCAGCGGCGCTGTCGCCGACTGGTCGCTGCCGTCGCCCGTGGCGATGCCGAGCACGTAGCCGGCGGCGCGCGCCTCGTCGGCGACCTGCGCGTCGGCCTGCCCACCCGGATAGCAGAGCCACTGCACGGGGTGGCCGAGGATCCGCTCGAGCTTCTCCTGCGACTGGGCCAGGCGCGACGGCGCGTCGCCAACGTCGAGCGGCGTCTCGGCGGTCGTCTGCGAGGCGACGTCCCAGCCGCGCTGCTCGAGTTCGCGCAGCATGCCCCAGGTCAGGCGGTCCGGGGCCGCCGCCCGCCGGCGCGGCAGGTTTCCGGTCACGGCGCAGACCACGCCGATCATCTCGGCATCGGCCATCCGCGGCGCGGCCACCGACGCGGTGCCCCGGTAGCCGCCAAGGAAGGCGAGCACCACGGGCCTGTCAGGCAGCTCCGCCCCCTCCATCAGCGCCCGGTAGAGCTCGCTCAGTGAGACGGCCTCGAAGCCCTCGTCGCGCAGCCACTCCAGCTGCAGCTGGAACTCCTGGGCCCCCGTGGTCTGCTGGATCAGCGCCGGCTCCTCGTCGCCCGTCACCACTGCGACGCGCTGGTAGGCGAGGATCGGCACGTCGAGGGTGCGCACCGGAAGGGGCTCGGGCAGCGTCAGCTCGGCGACCTCACGGGTCGGGCTGAGGGCCTCCGCCGGCTGGTCGGCGGCGGGCGTGGCGGGCGTGGCGCTCGTGGCGGACGCGGCGTCGCGGCCCAGCCACCACGAGCCCCCGATGACGGCGGCCGTGACGACCGTCAGGGCCAGCATCGCGGGCGTCACGCGCATGCGCGGAGCCTAGACGCTCGACGGCGCCTGTAGAGTGGCGGTGTGGCGGATGACGCGTGGACGACGCATGCCGTGCGCGTGCTGCACGACGACGTGGTCACGATCGAGGAGCACGACGTCGAGACCCCCGAAGGGCGCCGCTACGCGTTTCCCGTGGTTCGCTCGCCGGGGTTCGCGAAGGTGGTGCCGCTGCTGCCCGACGGAGACGTCGTCCTCGTGCGCCAGTACCGCTACGCGGTGGGTGCGACCACGCTCGAGCTGCCGGCCGGCGCGATCGACGACGGGGAGGACCCGCTCGAGGCCGCGCGCCGCGAGCTCGCGGAGGAGGCGCTCCTGATGAGCGGCCGACTCGAACCGCTCGGGGTGTTCAGGACGAGTCCGGGGCGGATGGACGAGACCGGGCACATGTTCCTGGCCCGCGATTGCGTGCCCGATCCCGGGGCGCGGCAGCACGAGCCGACCGAGCCGGTGCGGCTCGGCCTCGACGAGGCGATCGGGCTGATCGGCACGGAGATCCTCGCCGCCTCGAGCTCGCTGGCGCTGCTGCTGGCGCGGCGTCGACTGGACGGGCGAGATGGGTGACACTACGGGCATGGGCGCGATCACCCCCTCGGGACCGAACGCCGCCGGCGTGCGCTGGGACCTCGCGCCGATCTGCGCCGACGCCGCCGCCGCGCGCACGCAGCTCGACGACGCGATCGCCCGCGCCGAGGCGTTCGACGCGCTCCATCGCGGGCACGTCCGCGAGCTCGACGCGGCCGGACTCGCCGAGGCGCTGGCCGAGCTCTCGGCGATCTCGAACGCGCTGCACCGGGTCGGCTCCTACGTGTCGCTGCGGCGCAGCGTCGACGTCAACGACGACGAGGCGCGCGATCTCGAGACCGTGGTCGATCAGGGCATGGTCCGCGCGCAGAACGCGCTGCGCTTCTTCGACCTCGAGTGGATCGCCCTCGATGACGCGATCGCCGAACCGCTGATGGCGGCCCCCGAGGTGGCGGCCGACCTTCATCACCTGCGCTCGTCGCGACGCTTTCGCCCGCACGTCCTTCCCGACGACCAGGAGCGGATGCTGGCCGAGCGGGAGCCGCTGGTGTCCGCCTGGCAGAACCTGTTCGCCCAGACGGTGGCGAATGTCCGAGCGCCGTTCGACGACGGCACGGGCCCGGCGGACCGCACCGTGGATGAGCTGCTCTCCTACCTGCACACGCCGGTGCGCGAGGTGCGCCTGGCCGCGCTCGAGTGCCTCTACGCGGCGCTCGAGCCGCACGGCGACGTGCTCAGCTCCTGCTACGACAGCATCGTCGCCGATCGGCTCGTCCAGGATCGGCTGCGCGGCTACGCCACGCCGCTGGAGCCGCGGCACCTGTCGAATGAGCTCGAGCCCGCGTGGGTCGACGCGATGATGGCGGCGATCGAGTCTCGCTACGGGATGGCGCAGCGCTGGTTCCGGCGCAAGGCCGAACTGATGGGCCTCGAGCGGCTGCACCTCGCCGACCAGTACGCCCCGCTCGGGGAGGGACGGCCGATGCCGTACGACGAGGCCATCGGCATCGTCGAGGACTCGTTCGGCCGCTTCTCCGGCGAGATCCTCGCCGTCTCCCGCGGTGTCTTCGACGAGCGCCGCGTCGACGCCGAGCCGCGACCGGGCAAGCGCGGAGGCGCCTTCTGCGCGTCGGTCGCGCAGGACGCCCGGCCGTTCATCCTGCTCAATCACACCGACACGCTGCGCGACCTGATGACGGTCGCGCACGAGCTCGGGCACGGCATGCACTTCGCCCTGGCCAGCGAGACGCAGACGGCCCTCTCGATGCATGCTCCGCTGGCGCTGTGCGAGGTGCCGAGCACGTTCGCCGAGCTGCTCGTGTTCGACCGCATGCTGGCCGAGGAGCCGGATTCGGCGACCCGCACCGCGCTGGTCCGCCAGGAACTCGAGTCGGGCTTCGCGACGGTCTTCCGGCAGACGATGATGGTGCGCTACGAGCAGGACGCCTACGGCGCCCGCCAGGGCGGGCAGGCACTGACGGCCGAGCGGCTGAGCGGCTTCTGGATCGAGCGCAACCGCGCCTACTACGGCGACTCGATGGAGCTGCCCGATGGCTACCGGCGCGGCTGGTCGTACATCCCGCACTTCATCAACACGCGCTTCTACACGTACGCCTACGCGTTCGCGCACCTCGCCAGCCTGACCCTGTACGCGCTCTACCGCGAGGACGGCGACGCCTTCGTCGGGCCCTACCTCGACTTCCTGCGCACCGGCGGCGCGGCGTCGCCGGGCGAGCAGCTCGGCGCCTTCGGCATCGATCTCGCCGATGCGGCGACGTGGGCGCGCGGGCTCGACGAGATGGAGCGCATGGTGGACCTCGCGATCGAGGGCTAGCCGTGGCGTTCCGGATCGTGCGCGTCGACTGGGTAGAGGGCGAGGGCGCCTACTACAACGACGACCTGCTCGCGATCCGCGCCGGCGCCCCGAAGGACGGCCTCGTCTACGGGGGCGACCCCGTGACGCCGGGCCTCGCCGCGGTGCGCCGACCCGCGCGGGCGCTCCTGCTGCGGGTCGAGGCGGCGTCGGGCGCGGTCGGCTGGGGCGACGCGATGTCCGTGCAGTACGCCGGCGTCGGCGGCCGCGACCTGCCGGTCGACCCCGCGGCCC
>JBMTER010000171.1:0-3529 GCA_049433345.1 Gaiellales bacterium
AGCGCAGCGGCCGGTCGCGGCCGGCGAGCTGGCGGACGGTGTCGGCGTCGTCGCCGTGGACGACCAGCTCGAAGATCGGCTTGTCGCTCTTGAGGGTCTGGCGGGTGGTCAACTTGCCGACCACGAGGCCCATCCGCTGGCAGAACGTGAGCAGGCGGTCGCGGTCGGCGCAGAGCAGGCGCCAGACCTCCTCCTGCAGGTGCCGGTCGAAGTCCGGCGCCATGCCCACGTCGCCCGTAAGCGCGACGTCCACGGCGGCTCGGTACATGGCGGCGGGATCGTCGGGCTCGTTCATGCTGCTCCTATCGCGGGTTCGAGGCGGTCGAGGATCTCGTCCACATCATGCGCCGCGATGTTCAGCGGCGGTGCAAGCATGACGCATTGGATCACGCGACTCCCGAGGGCGGTGGGGCAGCAGTAGATCATCAGGCCGCGCTCGCGGGCGGCCTCCGCGACGCGCACGGCGGCTCCCGGTCGCGGTTCGAGCCCGTCCGGATCCTCGACAAGCTCGACGCCCTGCAACAGGCCCATGCCGCGGACCTGCCCGACGTGCGCGCTCCCCGCGGCGATCCGTTCGAGTCCGGCGCGCAGCCGCGCGCCCTGCTCGGCGGCGTTCGCGAGGATGCCCTCGTCGCGGATGGCCCGCACCATCTCGGCGCCGACGGCGCAGCCGAGCGGATAGCCGGAGAAGGTGTGGCCGACGGGGAAGCCGTCGGGGCTCGCCATCAGGACGTCGGCCACCGCTCCCGTCACGAGCATCCCCGAGAAGGGCACGATGCCGCTGGTGACGCCCTTGGCGAAGGTGATCACGTCGGGGGCGACGTCCCACTGCTCGACCGCGAACCAGGTGCCGGTGCGCCCGAAGCCCGTGATCGTCTCGTCGCAGATCATCAGGATGCCGTGCCGGTCGCACAGCTCGCGCACGCCCTGCAGATACCCGTCGGGTGGGACGACCGCGGCGGCGCTCGCCCCGGTGATCGGCTCGAGGAAGACGCCGGCGACGGTCTCGGGGCCGCGCGCGAGGATCGCGGCCTCGAGCTCGGCGAGTCCGACGGCGGCCTCCTCCGCCGGCGTGCGGCCGGAGCGGATGTCGCTCATCGGCGCGTAGGCGACCGCGTCCTCGTCGAGCAGCGCCTCGAACGGGGCGCGGCGGGCCGTGCCGGACAGGCCGAGGGCGCCGACGGTGCTGCCGTGGTAGGAGGGCCAGCGCGACACGAAGCGCGTGCGCTCGGGCTGGCCGAGCGCCTGGTAGTGCATCAGCGCGAGGTGGATCGCGGACTCCACGGACTCCGAGCCGGACGAGTTGAAGAAGGCCCACGAGCGCGGCATCGGCGAGACCTCGCGCAGGAGGCCGGCCAGCTCGACCATCGGCTCGTTCGAGAAGGAGAAGCGGTAGGTGAAGGTCAGCTGCTCCGCCTGGCGCTTGAGGGCGTCGATCAGGCGCGGGTGGCCGTGGCCGAGGCTCATCACCATCGCCCCGCCGCAGGCGTCGAGGTACTCGCGGCCGTCGGCGGTCCAGATCCGGCAGCCCTCGCCGCGCACCGCGACGGGGAGCGCCCGCCCGGGCGAGGCGGTCAGGGAGAAGTCGCCGCTCGCGGTCATCGCGGTAAGTGTGGCGGATCGGCGCGCAGTGGCCGGTCGCGGCATCATTCGGGCGTGCCGCTCGGACGCCCCCGACGCCTCGCGCTCGCCCTGCTCGCGCTCGTGGCCGCCGCCGCGCTCGCGGGCTGCGGCCGCCTCGGCGAGGCGGCGGAGCCCGCCGGGTCGTCCACGTTCGACCCCCTCACCGTGCGCATCCCGCAGTCGCCCATCGATCCCGCCACGCCACCCGAATCGGGGCTGCTGCGGATCGCGGGCGCGCCGTCGCTCGGCATGGGTCTCCTGCGCGTCGCCGGCGCGGAGGGGCAGTTCGCGCGCGAGGGCATCGGTGTGCGCTTCGTCGACGCCGCCGATGCCGCCGCGGCGGGGGACCTGATCGTCGCGGGCGAGGCCGACCTCGCCGTGGTCACGACCGAGCAGGCGCTCGCGCTCGCCGAGACCGTGGCCGACGTGCGGATCATCCTGCTCCTGACCGCGTCGAAGACGGAGGACGTCATCGTCGCCTCCAGCGAGGCGGGGATCGGGGATCCGGCCGGCCTGGCCGGGCGCCGCGTGGCGTACGCCCCCGGCGGAGGCGGCGAGCTCCTGCTCCGCGATGCGCTCGCCCGCGCCGGGCTCGGGATGGCGGACATCGTGCCGGTGGCCCTCGAGGCCTCCGACCCGGCTGCGGCCGTCGCCGCCGGCGCCGCCGACGCCGCCGTGGTCAGCGGCGCGCAGGCCCGTCGCGCCCTCGCCGACGATGACGGCCTCGAGCTGGTCGGGGCCGCCGGTGAGCGTCCGGGCCTGATCTCCGAGGTGCTCGTCGTGCGCACGGGCGTGGCCCAGCTCCGGCCCGGGCAGATGCTGGCGCTGGTGCGCGCCTGGCAGGACGTCTACCTGATCGACCGGGACGAGCCCGAGCGGATCGGCGCCCGCGTCGGCACGATCCAGGGCACCGATCCCGAGGAGGCGCTGCTCGCCCTCGAGGGCTCGGCGATCTACGACGTGCCGCAGAACGCCGTCGAGCTCTTCCCGGGCGGCGAGTACCACGATGCCGTCATCGAGGCGGTCGCGATCCTCGCCGCCGAGGCCGGCTGGATCGCGCCCCTCGCCGATCCGGAGGCCATGATCGACGGCGTCTTCGCGCAGACGGTCGCGACCGCGTCATGATGCGCCCATGACGACCGCCACGATCGTGCTCGACGGCGGCCCGCTGGATCGCCGGCAGGTCGAGGCGGCCGCGTCGGGCCGGGCCCCCGTCGAGCTGGGTGCGGAGGGCCGCCGCCGGCTCGGCGAGGCCGCGGGGTTGATCGCGCGGGTCGCCGGCGCGGGCGAGCCCGTCTACGGCGTGACCACCGGATTCGGGTCGCTCGAGTCCGTCCGCATCCCCGACGCGGGCCTGTCGGACCTCCAGCGCAACATCGTTCGCAGCCACGCGGTCGGCGTCGGCGATCCGCTGCCCGTGCCCGTCGTGCGCGGGATGATGGTCCTCCTCGCCGCGTCCCTCGCGCGCGGGCACTCCGGCGTCCGCGTCGAGGTGGTGGAGGCGCTGCTCGCGCTGCTCGACCGCGACGTCACGCCCGTCGTGCCGTCGCGCGGATCGGTCGGGGCGAGCGGCGACCTCGCTCCGCTCGCGCACCTCGCGCAGGTCCTGATCGGCGAGGGCCGCGCCATCCTCCCCGACGGCAGCGAGGCGGACGGGGCCACCGCGCTCGCCGCCGCCGGCGTCGAGCCGATCACGCTCGGCCCGAAGGAGGGGCTCGCGCTCCTCAACGGCACGCACCTGATGGCGGCGATCGGCGTCCTCGCGCTCGGCCAGGAGCTCCGCTCCTGTCACGATCTCGATCGAGGAGGTGGTGAACAGGGACGGCGGGAGCGGGATCACGCGCTGCTCGCGCACGGCGCGCAGCCGGCGCAGGTCGTCCTGCTCCGTCAGGTAGGCCTCGGTGGG
>JBMTER010000172.1:0-3482 GCA_049433345.1 Gaiellales bacterium
GCCGAGCGGCTGTTCGGCGAGGCCGCGCCGGGACTCGCCGGCTTCGTCACGAAGACCGTCACGCCCGAGCCCCGCCCGGGCAACCCGGCACCGCGCATCGCGCCCGCCACGGGCGGGTTGATCAACTCGATCGGCCTGCCCGGCCCCGGCATCGACGCCTTCTGCGATGCGCTCCTGCCCGAGATCGCCGGGCTCGTCGCGGGACCCGTGATCGCGAGCGTCGGCGGCTTCGCCGTCACGGACTACGTCGCGTCGGTCGCGCGGCTCGACGCGCACCCCGCCTGCGCCGCGATCGAGCTCAACGTCTCCTGCCCCAACGTCGAGTCGGGCTGCGCCTCGATCGGCACCGACACGGGCGAGACCGAGCGCCTCACGCGCGCCGCGCGGGCCGCCACCCGAAAGCCCCTGTTCGTGAAGCTGTCGGCGTCCGTCTCGGACATCGCCGAGATCGCCCGCGCCGCCGAGGCCGGCGGCGCCGCCGCCCTGGTCTGCATCAACACGGTCAAGGGCACCGTCGTCGACCGCCGCACCGGCCGCTCCTGGCTCGGCGGGGGTGGGGGCGGCCTGTCGGGGCCCGCGATCAAGCCGGCCGCCCTGCACGCCGTGCTCGCCTGCCGCGAGGCCACGGAGCTCGACATCGTCGGCCTCGGCGGCGTCGCGGGTCCCGACGACGCGCGCGACCTCCTCGCCGCCGGCGCCTCGGCGATCGCCATCGGCACGATGCTGTTCGCGGACCCGTCGCTGGCCCGGCGCGTGCGCGACGCCCTCGCCGACGACGGCTGAGGGCCCCCGATCGCGGGATCGGGGAACCGCGCGCGCCGCGGGGTCGCGCACGCCACTGGCGTCCGATCACCAAGCCGAAAACCGGCCCGCTGTCAAGGTGTCCCGATTCCGGTAAGCCTCATCGGCGGTTGAAGGTTGTTGCCCGCTTCCGGTGGTGACTAGGATCCTCCCTCGTGTCGTCGACCGCCGCATCCGACCCGTCCGCAGCAGGGGCCGCCAAGCAGGCGCTCCTCCGCCACGAGACCCCGACCCGGTCGGCCAGCCAGCGCCAGTCGGCCCTCGAGCGGGCCAACCAGATCCGCGTCAGGCGCGCCGCCCTCAAGCGCGACCTCAAAAGCGGCGAGCGCAAGCTCGCGGACGTCCTCGCGCGCCCGTCGGAGTGGGTCCTGACGGCGAAGGTGCACGACCTGCTCGTCTGCGTGCCGGGCATCGGCGCCGTCAAGGCGGCCCGCATGCTGCAGCAGTGCCGCGTTTCCGGCTCGAAGACCGTCGGCGGCCTCTCGGACCGCCAGCGCACCGAGCTCGTCGCGCTCCTGCGCCGCTAGGGCGCCCGGGTGAGCCGGCTCTTCGTGATCTCGGGCCCGTCGGGCGCCGGCAAGGGCACCCTGATCCGCGGCGTCCTCGAGGCGCGCCCCGACCTCGCCCGGGTGGCGACCTCGGCGACGACGCGCGCGATGCGCCCCGGCGAGGTGCAGGGCCGCGAGTACCACTTCATGACCGTCGAGGAGTTCGCGCGCGGGGTGGCAGACGGGGAGTTCGAGGAGTGGGTCGAGTTCGCCGGCAACCGCTACGGCACGCTCAAGCGCGAGATCGACGGCATCCTCGCCCAGGGCGCCAACGTGATCCTCGAACTCGAGGTGGAAGGGAGCCTCCTGATCAAGGAGCGCCGCCCCGACGCCGTCCTCGTCTTCATCGACTGCGACCCCGACGCGCTGCACGATCGGCTGGTCGCGCGGCAGACCGAGAGCTCCGGCGAGATCACCGAGCGCCTGCGCATCGCGGTCGAGCAGGGGCGGGAGAAGCACCGCTTCGACCACGTGGTGGTCAACGAGCGGGTCGACGACGCCGTGGAGGAGCTCCTGCTGCTGCTCGAGGGGGCGCTGCGGGGCTAGGTCCGGCCCCGCGGGGCTGCGACGGGCGGACCCGGCCCGCTGCTACCGTGTGCGGGTCGTTGCATGAGGCGCGACGCTGTCCGGAGTCGCCTGCGAACCCCATGATCCATCCGAAGATCGATGACCTGACCGCCGTCGTGCCCTCGAAGTACGCGCTCGTCCTCGTGGCGAGCAAGCGGGCCCGCGAGCTGAACGACTACCACCGCCAGCTCGGTGAGGGCGAGTTCATCGCGGAGAAGCAGTACGCCCCGCCGATGGTCGAGTCGCGCTCGAAGAACTACCTGACGATGGCGCTCGAGGAGGTCGCGGCGGACAAGATCGCGTGGGAGACGACCGAGTCGTAGCCCCCGCGGACGGGCCCGCGCCCGTCCTGCTCGCCGTCACCGGCGGCATCGCCGCCTATCGGGCCTGCGAGGTCGTGCGCGCCCTCGTCAGGGCCGACGTCGGCGTGCAGGTCGCGATGACGCGGGCCGCGCGCCGCTTCGTCGGCGAGACGACGTTCGCCGGCCTCAGCCGTCGCCACGTCCTCACCGACGATCCCGTCCCGGGCGGGCCGATCTACCCGCACCTCGACGCCGCCCGCGCCGCCCGGGTGATGGCCGTCGCGCCGTGCTCGGCCAACACGCTCGCGCGCCTCGCGCACGGCCTCGCCGACGACGTCGTCTGCGAGTCGGCCCTGGCCCTCGCCGGCCGGCTCGTCGTCGCCCCGGCGATGAACCACCGCATGTGGCTGCACCCGGCGACGCAGGCCAACGTGCAGACGCTTGTCGAGCGCGGCGCCCTGATCGTGGGCCCCGAGGAGGGCCAGCTCGCCGAGGGCGAGGAGGGGCCCGGCCGCCTCGCCCAGCCCGAGCGGATCAGCCAGGCGATCCGCATGCTGCTCGGCTCGGGCAGCCTCACGGGCAAGAAGGTGCTCGTGACCGCGGGCGGCACCCGCGAGCCCCTCGACGGCGTGCGCTACATCGGCAACCGCTCGAGCGGCAAGATGGGCGTCGCCCTGGCCGACGAGGCGCTCGCCCGCGGCGCCGAGGTGACGACGATCCTCTCGAACACGCAGGTACGCCCGCTCGGTGGCACGCAGATCGACGCACCGACCGCCGCCGATGTGGCCCGCGAGGCGCAGGCCCACGCGCGCGACGCGGACATCGTGCTGATGGCGGCCGCCGTGGCGGACTTCCGGCCCGTCGAGGCCGCGGATGGCAAGCGCCCGCGCACCGACGCCTGGGACCTGCGGCTCGAGCCGACCGAGGACGTGCTCGCGGGTATCGCGACGGAGCGCCGGCCCGGCCAGGTGATCGTCGGCTTCGCCGCCGAGCTCGGCGAAGACGTCGAGCGCGCTCGGGCCAAGCGGGAGCGCAAGGGCGTCGATCTGGTCGTCCTGAACGACATCTCCCAGCCGGGCCAGGGCTTCGACGCGGACGACAACGCCGTCGTGATCGTCGGGGAGACGGGCGAGGAACGCCTCGCGCGTGCGTCGAAGCCGCTGATCGCCAGCGGCATCCTCGACCGCGTCGAGCTGCTCGCCTGACGGCGCGCCATCCGCCTTCCCGCACACGGCTTCCGTTCGGCTCGAGCGACTCGGCCGAC
>JBMTER010000173.1:0-3452 GCA_049433345.1 Gaiellales bacterium
GCGGCGAGGTCGCGTCGGGCCGCGGCCTGCGCAGGAAGGGCCTGCGCAACGTGCGCCGTCTCGGCGTCTACGTGCGGCCCTACCGGCTGCGCCTCGTCGGCGCGATCGTCGCGATGTTCGGGGTGCTCGGCTGCACGCTCGCCCTGCCCCTGCTCCTGAAGACCGCGATCGACTCGGCGATCATCCCCGGCGACACGCGCCTGCTGGTCCTGATCGCCGGCGTCGTCGTCCTGATCGGGATCGCCGGCATCGGCCTCGGCCGCGTCGAGACGTACCTGACGGGCTGGGTCGGCGAGCGCGTCCTCAACGACCTGCGCGTCGACCTCTTCCGGCACCTGCAGACGCTCAGCCTCGGCTACTTCGAGCGGCGCCGCACGGGCGTCCTGATCTCGCGCCTGACGAACGACGTCGAGGCGCTCCAGCAGCTCGTCACGGACGGCATCACGAGCACCGTCCGCAACGTGCTGACCCTGGTCGTGGCGGGCGGCATCCTGCTCGTCCTCGACTGGCGCCTCGCGCTCGCCACCGTCGTCGTGTTCCCCGTGATGGCGGTGATGACGTTCGTCTTCCGCGGGCAGTCGGCGCGCGCCTACGGCCAGATGCGCCAGCGCCTGGGCCTCGTCACCGCCGCGCTGCAGGAGGACCTCAACGGCATCCGCGTGATCCAGGCCTACCGGCGCGAGGCCTCGAGCCGCGCGCAGATCGGCGAGCTCAACCAGTCCTACCGCGACGCCAACCACCGCACCGTCACCTCGAGCGGCTGGTACTTCCCCACCGTCGAGATCCTCGCCGCGATCGCCACCTGCATCGTGTTCGGCTACGGCGGCTGGCTGTACGTCGACGACGCGATCGAGATCGGCGTCCTCGTCGCCTTCATCGGCTACCTCGCGAGCTTCTTCGATCCCGTCCAGCAGCTCAGCCAGGTCTACAACACGTTCCTCGCGGGCTCGGCCGCCCTCGACAAGATCCTCGACGTGATGGACGACCGCCCCGCGATCGTCGATCTCGACGACGCCGCGCCCCTGCCCGCGATCTCCGGCGACGTCGCCTTCGAGGACGTGCGCTTCGGCTACGACCCGGAGCGGCCCGTCCTGGAGGGCCTCGACCTCGCCGTCCATGCGGGCCAGACGGTGGCCCTCGTGGGCCATACGGGCGCCGGCAAGTCCACGATCATCAAGCTGCTCGCGCGCTTCTACGACCCGCAGGCCGGGCGCATCCTGATCGACGGCCGCGACCTGCGCCGCGTCACGCAGGAGTCCCTGCGCCACCAGATCGCGATCGTGCCCCAGGAGGGCTTCCTCTTCAACGGCACGATCCACGACAACATCGCCTTCGGGCGTCCCGACGCGACGCGGGCCGACGTCGCGGCGGCCGCGGCCGAGGTCGGCGCCGACGCCTTCATCCAGGCGCTGCCCGAGGGCTACGACACGCCCGTCCAGGAGCGCGGCGGGCGGCTCTCGATCGGCCAGCGCCAGCTGATCGCCTTCGCGCGCGCCCTGCTCGTCGATCCGCGCCTGCTGATCCTCGACGAGGCCACCTCGAGCGTCGACATCCGCACCGAGGCACACATCGAGGAGGCCCTCGGGCGCCTGCTCGAGGGCCGCACCGCGTTCGTCGTCGCGCACCGCCTCTCCACCATCAGAAACGCCGACCTGATCGTCGTGCTCGAGCACGGCCGCGTCGTCGAGCAGGGCACGCACGACGAGCTGCTCGCCCTCGGCGGCCGCTACCGCGGCCTCTACGGGGACTGGGCCGAGGCGGCCGCCGGATGATCCAGCGCCTCCCCGTCGCCCTGATCCGCCTGTTCCCGGTCTTCCTCAGCGTCCTGATCGCGCTCGCCGCGCGCCGCATCCTGCCGAGCGGGATCGGCACGATCCCGCGGCTGATCATCACCGCCGGCCTGATCCTCCTGATGATCTGGCTGTTCTCGCAGCTGACGCGGCGGATCGACCGGCGCCGGGCCTAGACCGGCTCGACCTCGAGGCCGTCGAGGGCGAGGAAGTCGCGATCCTGCGTCACGCCCGGCAGTCCCCCGGCCACGGCCGTCGCCGCGATCCACGCGCCGCGGTAGCCGACGGAGGCCCCGAGGCCCGCACCCGACCGGCCACCGTCCCGCAGGCGCGCCGCTTCGTCACAGCCGCCGGGGTCGCCGGCGGTCGAGCATGACCAGGACGAGGACCCCGGTCGCCATCACCCCGAAGGCGATCACCTGGTTGAGCCGGAACGGCCCGATGAGGAGCGCCGGCTCGACCCTGAGCCCCTCGACGAGGAGCCGCACGAGCCCGTACAGGATCAGGTACGCCCCGACGATGCAGCCGGGCCGGAAGCGCCGCAGCAGCGGCGCCCAGAGGAGGCCGAGGGCGACGAAGACGAGCACGTCGAGGAGGCCCTCGTAGAGGAACGCCGGATGGAAGCGCTCGACGGCCTCGTAGCCGAGCGGCCGGTAGGCCGGGTCGACGACGAGGCCCCATGGCAGGTCCGTGGGGCCGCCGACGAGCTCCTGGTTGAACCAGTTGCCGATCCGCCCGATCGCCTGCGCGAGCGGGACGCCGACGATCGCGCAGTCGAGGAACGTGGCGACGGGCCAGCCGCGCGCCTTCGCGTAGACCACGATCGCGAGCGTGCCGCCCATCAGCGCCCCGAAGATGCCGAGCCCGCCGCGCGTCACGTCGAACGCCTCCATCGGCGCGCCCCGGTAGAGCTCGTAGTCGGTGACGACGTGGTAGAGGCGCGCCCCGATGAAGGCCACGGGCGCCGCGAGCAGGCACGCCCAGGCCGCCTCGATCGCGTCGCCGCCGCCGCGCCGCCACAGCAGCGCCGTCGCCGCCACCCAGATCCCGTACGCCACGAGCGCGAACAGGCCGTACCACTGCACGTCGAGCGGACCGAGGCCGAACGACTCGCCGGGCGGCGCGGGCATGGCCGAAGCGTACGACGTCGGCGTCGGACCACCCGGGTTTCGCTAGAATCCGGCTCGCCGTTGGGGGATCGTCTAATCGGCAGGACGACTGGTTCTGGTCCAGTTAATCGGGGTTCGAGTCCCTGTCCCCCAGCCATGACGGGGCCGGGCCGCGCGTGCGGTCCGGCCCCTCGTCGTCTCGTCCGAGCCACCGCGGTAGGCAGGGCCTCGCCGAGGCCTTAGAATCACCGGCATGAGGTTGCCGTCGCCCGCGATGGTGGTCGCTCTGATCGCGCTGTTCCTCGCCCTCGGCGGCACGGGCTACGCCGTCACGCAGCTGCCGAAGAACTCGGTCGGCACGAAGCAGTTGAAGCGGAACGCGGTGACGAGCGCCAAGGTGAAGGACGGGTCGCTGACCGCGCGGGACTTCAAGGCCGGAACCCTCCTGACCGGACCCCGGGGGGCAACGGGGCCGGCCGGCCCCCCGGGGGGGGGCGGTGGTGCCGGCTCCTTGCTGTACGCCACATTCCTCGCCCAGTGGTTGTTCGTCGCT
>JBMTER010000174.1:0-3447 GCA_049433345.1 Gaiellales bacterium
GCCGCCGGCGGGGCCGGCGCAGGCCGAGCCCGGGCCGGGCGCCGAGGCGCCCGTCGCCGAGGACCCGGCGCTGGGGTCGCCGAACGGGGAGACCGCGGACGCGGCGCCACGCCCCTCCCGCCGCGGGCGCCGCAAGCGAGCGGCGGCCGAGCCGCCGGAGGTGCCGGCGCAGGCCGAGCCCGTGCCGGGCGCCGAGTCGCCCGTCGCCGACGCGCCGTCGCCCGAGCGGGCACCCGACGGCCGCCGTCGGGTCGTGATCGACGACGAGCCCGAGGCGGGATCGTTCTCCTCCGACGGCATCACGCCCGGGCCGAAGCGCCGGCGTCGCGCACGGCCCGCAGCGGCGGAACCGGCCGAGCCGTCCGAGTGGTAGCCGCCGCTACTTGTAGCGGTAGGTGATCCGACCGCGCGTGAGGTCGTACGGGCTCAGCTCGACCTTGACGCGGTCGCCGGGCAGGATCCGGATGTAGTGGCGGCGCATGCGTCCGGAGATGTGGCCGAGGACCTCGTGCCCGTTGTCGAGCATGACGCGGAACATGGTGTTCGGAAGGGACTCCGTCACCTCGCCCTCGACCTCGATCTTCTCTTCCTTGGTCAACGCCGCTCCGTCGTCGCGCCGACGGGTCCGCCGGCAGGGCTGATGGTACTCCACCGGCGCCCGACCCGCTCCCGTCGCCTGTAGGCTGCCCGCATGCCGGTGATGACGCCCGCGGAGCTCGAGCGCTACGCCGACGCCGTCGTGCGGACGTGCCTCAGGCTGCGTCGCGGCGACGTCCTCGCCGTCCACGGCGAGCCCGCGCACCGCGAGCTGATCGTGGCGATCACGGAGCGGGCGTACGCGGCGGGCGTCCGCCACGTCGACGCGCTGGTGGTGGAGCCGCGCATCCGCCGGGCCCGTATCGTCGGCGCCCGCGACGCCGCGTCGCTCGCCTGGAATCCGCGCTGGCACCGCGTGCGCATGCGCGACCTGATCGCGGCCGACGCGTCGCTCGTGTCGATCGCGGGCGAGGAGGATCCGGGCCTGATGGACGGCCTCGACCCGCGCCGCGCGATGCTCGAGACGACGGGCCGTTTCCCCGGCCGCGAGGAGTACCTGAAGGCGGTCGCGAAGGGCCGCGCCCGCTTCTGCGTCGTCGCCTACCCGGCGCCGGGCTGGGCCCGCCAGGTCTACCCGACGCTGCCCGGCGAGCGCGCGCCGCGCGCGCTCGCCAAGGACCTGCTGTCGTTCTGCCGGATCGGCGCGGGCGACGCGCCGGATGCGTGGCAGCGGCACGTCGACATGCTCGCGACGCGCTCGCGGCAGGTCACGCGGCGCGGCTTCGCGGGGATGCGCTTCGTCGCGCCCGGTACCGACCTCACGGTCGGCCTCGCGCCCGGCACGCGCTTCGTCTCGGCCGACATGAAGTCGGTCAACGGCCGTCGCTGGTGCGCGAACCTGCCGACGGAGGAGGTCTTCGCGAGTCCCGACTACCGCGTCGCCGACGGGCACTTCGCCTGCACGCGGCCGCTGTCGCTCGAGGGCCGCATGTTCGACGGGATCCGGATGGCGTTCGCCGGCGGCCGGCTCACGCGCGTCGACGCCAAGACGCCCGCGCAGCGCGACTTCCTCGCCGCGTACTTCGCCCGCGACCGGGGCGCGGGTCGGCTCGGCGAGATCGCGCTCGTCGACCGCGCGTCCCGGATCGGGCAGGCCGGCCGCGTGTACCACACGACGCTGCTCGACGAGAACGCGGTCGCGCACGTCGCGCTCGGCTCGTCGTACGCGGCCACGCGGGTGCCGGATCCCGACGCGACCGGCGACCGCGGCCTCAACCGCTCGCGCATCCACGTCGACGTGATGATCGGCTCGGACGCGCTCGACGTGTTCGGCGTGACCGCCTCGGGCCGGCAGGTGCCGGTGATCGAGGCCGGGACCTGGGCCCTCTAGGCCCCCGCGTCGTCGAGCACGACCACCCGCAGCCCCCAGGCCGCCCCCGACGAGAACAGCGCGTCCTGGTCGACCTCGTCCTCCCAGCCGATCACGTGCGGCGTCGGATCGTCGGCCGTGCAGCCGAGCACGGCCCGCCGCCTGGGCGTCGCGGCGGGCGCCGGGCCCTCGGCGAGCCGCTCGCGCGCCTCCTCGGCGGCCTCGACGGCCGGTCCCTCCGCGTAGCCCTTGCCCATGGGCCGATGCTACTGCGCGGCGGCGCGGCGCGCCGCCTTGGCCGCGCGCTTGCCCGCCTGGTAGTCGGCGAGCTCGGCGGCGGTCGTGACGTCGCCGAGGGTGCGCTGGGCGGGCAGGAGCGCCGCGAGGCCGGGCAGCTCGACGCCGTACTGGCGGGCCAGGAGCGCCATGATCGTCTGCACCTTCATCGCGCCGATGCCGGGCAGCGCTCCGAGGCGCGCCGCGAGGTCGGCGCCGTCCGCGGCATCCGTCCAGATGCGGCTCGCGTCACCCGCGTAGTCGTGCGCGATGACGGCGCAGAGGTCCTGCAGGCGCTTCGCCATCGTGCCGGGGAAGCGGTGGATCGCGGGCTTCTCGCGACAGACCGCGAGGAAGCCGTCCGGGTCCATCGCGGCGATCCGGGCCGCGTCGAGGTGGCCGAGCCGCGCGCGCAGGACCGCCGGGCCCTGGAAGGCCTTCTGCACCGTCACCTGCTGGTCGAGCGCGAAGCCGATCAACAGCGCGTTCGGATCGCCCGCGATCAGCCGGTCAGCCGCCTCGTCGCCCGTCCAGGGCAGGAGCGACGGCGTCGCCACGTCAGGCCTCGGTGCGCTCCGCGATTGCCTGGTCGATGCGCGCCTCGGTCTTCTCGTCCGAGAGCTTCAGCGCCTCGCCGACCTCGCGGGCGTAGGCCTTGCGCACCTTGTCGAGCAGGGCGCGCTGGCCGTCGTTGAGCTTGCGCTCGCCCTGCGTGTCGACCAGCGAGGCGAGCACGTCGACCATGCCGTCGAGGTGCCCCTCGGCGAAGCGGTCCTTGAGCAGGCGCCCGTCGCGGTTCCAGGGCAGGGGCTCGGAGCAGTCCTGGGCGAGGCGCGTCAGCGACTTCTCCGCGGCCGCCTTCGAGACGACGGGGCGCAGGCCGCGCTCGACGGCGCGCTCCAGCGGCACGGTGACGTTCATCTTCGAGTCGAGCACGAACAGGTCGACGACGGTCACGCGCTTGCCGAGCATCTCGCGCTCGCCGATGCCCTCGACGCGCGCGAAGCCCTCCGGCCCGAACACGACCGTCTTGCCCTTCTCGAACTGCGCCACCTTCGCCATGCTGCTCCTGACTGCCTGGAACCACAGGATACGTCAGGAGCGCGGGTTTCCCGCCGGTCCCCCGCGCACGCGCCGCATGCCCGGCGCATGGGCTACGCTGCCGGAGGCTGGTCCCACGACACGAGGTCGATCGATGCTCCGCCGAGTCCTCCCGCTCATCCTGCTCGCGCTCCTGATGCTCCCCGCCGCCGCCTTCGGCAGCG
>JBMTER010000175.1:0-3435 GCA_049433345.1 Gaiellales bacterium
CCTCGACCGTGCCGCGGCGCTCCTCCTCGGCGCCGACGGCGCGCCGCAGGGCGGCCCGCAGGCGCGCGGCGAGGACCGCGGGTTCGAACGGCTTCGTGACGTAGTCGTCGGCGCCGGCCTCGAGGCCGAGCACGACGTCGATCGGGTCGGATCGGGCCGACAGCAGGATCACGGGGATCTGGGACTCCGCGCGGATCGCGCGACACAGCGCGACGCCGTCCATGCCGGGCAGCATCACGTCGAGCAGCGCCAGCTGGGGCTCGGTCTCGCGCCACGCCTCGAGGCCGCGATCGCCGTCCTCCGCGAGCACCACCTCGAAGCCCTGGCGCGCGAGGTAGTCGCCCGTCGCCTTGCGGATCACGGGATCGTCCTCGACGAAGAGCATCCGCGTGGGTCGCTGCTCGCCCATGGCCATAGGGTAGAGGCCGCGGCTGCCCGCCGCCCGCCTACACCTGCAGGAAGCGACGCATGGTCAGGCCCGAGCCGAGCGCGCCGATGCCGAGCCCCGCGAGGATCAGGAGCACCACGAGGAGCGGAAAGGCGATCGCGTTCGGGGAGCCGCTGCCCGACATCGCCGACTCGACGCGATCCGCGAGCAGCGCCTGGTAGCTGACCGCGAGCAGGATCGCGGCGCCGATCGCACCGGCGACGCCGCAGATCATCCCCTCGATCATGAACGGCAGCCGCACGAACCAGTTCGTGGCCCCGACCAGCTTCTGCACCTCGACCTCGCGGCGACGCGCGAAGATCGACAGGCGGATCGTGTTGCCGATCAGCAGCACCGCGGCGATCGCGAGCACCACGCCCATACCGAGCAGGACCAGCGTGATCGTGCCGGCCGTGCGCAGCACGCGATCCGCCTTGCCCGCGCCGTAGTCGGGGTTCGGGAGGCCCGCCTGGGGCGGGTCGAGGCCGGGCAGGCCCGCGATCGCCTTCGCCACGACGGCGGTCTGATCGGGATCGACGGCCTTGAACTCGAACGAGGCGGGCAGCGGGTTGCCGAGGGTCAGCTTGAGGATCTCGGAGTCCTCGCCGAGCTGCTCCTGCAGGCGCAGGATCGCGTCGTCCTTCGACACGAACTGCAGCGAGTCGGGCTGCACGCCCGGCGTCTCCATGATCGTGCGCTGGACCTCCGCGATCTGCTTGTCAGACGCGGAGTCCTTCAGGTAGGCGCGGATCGTGACGTCGTCGCGGACCTTGTTCGAGTAGTTGTAGACGTACGAGCCGAGCGCGATCCCGATGCCCGCGATGAACATCACGACGAGGACGGTGACGACGGCGGCGACGGTGGTGGCGAAGTTGCCGCGCAGCGACTTCAGCGCCTCCAGCATGAAGAACCTCCAGCGCGTCTCCACTACGCCTCGCCCCCCTCGACGTAGCCGCCGCGGCGATCGTCGCGGGCGACGCGGCCCTCCTCGAGCGCGATCACGCGGCGCCGCATCTTGTCGACCATCTCGCGGTCGTGCGTCGCCATCAGCACGGTCGTGCCGGCGCGGTTGATGCGGTACAGGAGCTGCATGATCCCGATCGACGTCTCGGGGTCGAGGTTGCCGGTCGGCTCGTCGCAGATCAGCAGCGGCGGATGGTTGACGAAGGCGCGCGCGATCGACACGCGCTGCTGCTGGCCGCCGGACAGCTCGTGGGGAAGCTTGTCGATCTTGTCGGCGAGGCCGACGAGGCCGATGATCTCCGGCACCTTGCGCTCGATCACCTCGCGCCGCTGGCCCTGCACCTCAAGGGCGTAGGCGACGTTCTCGTAGACGGTGCGCGTCGGCAGCAGCTTGAAGTCCTGGAACACGCAGCCGATGTTGCGGCGCAGCTTCGGCACCTGCGAGCGCTTGAGGGTGCGCAGCGAGCGGCCGCCGACCTGCACGTTGCCGGAGGTGACGTCGATCTCCTTCAGGAGCAGCTTGATGAAGGTGGACTTCCCCGAGCCGGAGGGGCCGACGAGGAACACCCACTCGCCCTTGTCGATCTGCAGCGTCACGTCGCGCAGCCCGACGACGTCGCCCGGGTAGACCTTGGTCACGTCCTCCAGCAGGATCATCGCCTCCGCGCGGGGCGCGAACGGGCGCTGGAACTCGCTCGTCTCGCCCGCCATCGCGGCGAGCGCCTCGCTGCGGCGGCGGCGGCGCTCCTCCGCCTCGCGCTCCAGCTCGTCCTCGCTGCGCAGCGCCGTGTCGGCGATCTGGACGGGGCCCGGATCCTCGAGGGACTCGGGGTGGCGCAGGGCCTCGGAGGGGGAGTCGCGCTTCAGCATCGGAACTCGCCCACCCTATCAGCGGATTTCCCGCTCAGACCATCACGATTCGGCGACATCCTCGCCCTCGGCGACGGTCCTCCCCAGGAGGAAATCGCGGATGAACGGGTCGAGGTCGCCGTCGAGCACCCCCTGGGCGTCACCGTCCTTCCGGCCGGTGCGGTGATCGTTGACCATCGTGTAGGGATGCAGGACATAGGAGCGGATCTGGCTGCCGAACGCGTTGTCCTGCGTGATTCCGCGCTCCTTGGCCAACTCCTGCGCGCGCCGCTCGAGCTCCAGCTCGACGAGGCGGCTCTTGAGGACCCGCATCGCGGTCTGCTTGTTCGACGTCTGGGAGCGCTCGTTCTGGCACTGCACGACGATGCCGGTCGGCAGGTGCGTGATGCGGACCGCCGAATCGGTCTTGTTGACGTGCTGCCCGCCCGCCCCCGACGCGCGGTACGTGTCGATGCGCAGGTCCGCCTCGTCGATCTCCACGGCGACGTCGTCCGCCACCCCCGGCGCCACGTCGACGCGCGCGAACGCCGTATGGCGACGGTGCGCCGAGTCGAACGGCGACAGGCGCACGAGCCGATGGACGCCGCGCTCGGCGCCCATCACGCCGTACGCGTTCTCGCCGTCGAGCAGGACGGCGACGGACTTCAGGCCCGCCTCCTCGCCCGGCGAGGCCTCCAGCAGCTCCGCCTTGAAGCCGCGCCGCTCCGCCCAGCGCAGGTACATCCGCAAGAGCATCTCCGCCCAGTCCATCGCGTCGGTGCCGCCGGCGCCCGCCGAGATCGTGACCACGGCGGCGCCCGCGTCGTACTCACCCGTGAAGAGCGCGCCCTCCTCGAGTTCGTCGATGCGCTCCGTCAGGCTGCGCACCGAGGCGGCGAGCTCGGCCGCGAGGTCCGCATCGTCGGCGCTCATCTCGATCAGGTCGGCGGCGTCGGCGACGTCGGCCGTCAGGCCCTGGAAGAGCTCGAGCCGGCGTGCGACTCGGGCACGCTCGGACGAGGCCCGGGTGGCGCGCTCCTGGTCATCCCAGAACCCGGGTTGGGAGATCTCCTCGTCGAGGTCGGCGAGGCGGGCGCTCAGGCGATCGGGGTCAAAGGTAATCACGGACCCACACGAGGCGGGCCCTGATCCCCTCGACGGCCTGGGCGAGCTCGTCGGCCGTCGGCCCCGGGGCC
>JBMTER010000176.1:0-3433 GCA_049433345.1 Gaiellales bacterium
GGGGCCGCGCAGCGCCAGGCCCGGGGCGAGCGCGCCGGCGGCGCCGGCGAACGGCCAGCGGGGCTCGACGTCGACGACGAGGCGGGCGGCCTCGGCGATCACGAGGATCTCGAAGACGCCCCAGCCGACACCCTGCGCGATGTTCATGGCGGTGGGGACGTAGGAGCCGCGTACGCCGAGCGCTCGCCGCAGCACGACCATGCCCGGCTGGCCGGTCGCCGCGCCGAGCGCGCCCGCTGCGGCGAGCATCAGCGCTCCGATCATCCCGCCCACCACGACCGCGACGAGGGCGGTCGTCTGGCCGGCGCCGTAGGCGATCAGGCCCGCACCGGCCACGATGCCGAGCAGGCTGATGCCCATGTTCGACCAGAGCATCGCCACGTCGAAGCCGGTCAGGTGCCGGGACGCGGCCGGGATCGGCTCGGTGATCGGCCGTTCTGCCGAGTGGTCGCCGGTGCTCACCCCGCGGAGCCCAGGCCGATCGCCGACCCGTCGACGAGGCGACGGGCGCGCGTCGGGCCGACGATCTCCGCGGCCTGGCGTTCCGCCTCGTCCAGACGCACGGCCGACTGCGGACCGCCGTGCCCGTCCGAGGCGATCAGGTCGACCAGGCCCGCGGCGAGCAGGCGGCGCGCCTCGACGTCCGTGCCGGGCCCGTCGGCGCCGGTCAGCCCCGACGCGTCGACCTGGAGGAGCGCGCCGGCGGCCTTCATCCGCTCGGCGAAGCCGGGATCGTGCGGGCCGCGCCACGAGGCGCGTCGCTCGGGATGCGCGAGGATCGGCGTCAGGCCCTCGGCGCGGACGCGTCGGACGTAGCGCTCCATCGTCGCGTCCCCGACCCACGGGACGGCCTGCGGCCCGTCGATCACCACCAGCTCGGTGCCGGCGATGCGGAAGCGCGCCGGATCGTCGTCCGCGCGCAGGCGTTGCGGGCGCGCCGTCACCTCGAACCCGAGCCGCAGCTCGAGTCCGTCGGGTGCGTGGGCGACGAGGGCCTCGAAGCGGCGCCGGATCCGCTCGATCCGCCGCTGCGAGGCGTCCCAACCCAGATACGGCGGCACGACGTGGGGCGTGGCGCAGATCACGCGGGTCCCGGCGTCGCGGGCCTGGTGCAGGAGCGTGACGGCCTGGTCGAGCGAACGCGCTCCGTCGTCGACCCCGAACACGACATGGGTGTGGCAGTCGACGTAGCCGGCCATGGCGGCAGTCTGGCAGGCACCGCGCGTGGGGCGGCCCGCCACACTAGCCGGGTGCTGGTGCTGCTGCCGCCGAGCGAGGGGAAGGCCGTGCCGGTCGACGGTCGGGCGCTCGATCTCACGCGACTGTCCTTCCCGACCCTCAGCGGGCGGCGCGCCGAGCTCGTCGACGACGCCATCCGGTCGCGTCCGGCGCGACCCGCCCGCGAGATCTACACGGGCGTGCTGTACCAGGCGCTCGACCTGGCGACGATCCCCGCCCGGGTGCAGCGGCGCGTCGTGATCGTGTCCGCCCAATACGGCGCGGTGCGGCCCGCCGACCCGATCGCACCGTACCGGCGGGTGATCGACGCACCCGGCTGGAGGCCGCTGCTGGGGCCCGAGCTGGCCCGAGCGGCGGGGCGCGGCGCGATCCTCGACTGCCGCTCCGCCGCGTACGCGGCGGCGTGGCGTCCCGAGGGAGCGCAGGCCGAGCGCTGGGCGCACGTCGCGGTCGTGCGCGAGCGGGACGGTGTGCGCACGGTCGTCTCCCACGACGCCAAGCGCACCCGCGGTGAGCTGGCGCGGCACGTGCTGCTGCACGGCGGGTCGCCGCGGACCGTGCACGATCTCGCGGCGATCGCGGCGACCGCCTTCGTCGTCGAGCTGGACCCTCCTGGGGCGGCGGGGCGGCCGTGGCGGCTGACCGTCGTGACCCGTTAGAGCAGGGGCGCGAGGGCGGCGAAGGTGCGCACGCCGAGGGGATCGTCCTCGTCGCGGCAGGGATGGATGGCGACGTGGTCGGCGCCCGCGACGTGGTGCTCCCGCAGGCGCCCGACGATCGTCTGCGCGTCGCCCCAGATGACGAGCTCGTCGACGCGCTCGTCGGCGCCGCCGTCCGCGATCTGCTCGGGGGTGAAGCCGAGCCATTCGAGGTTGCGGACGTAGTTGTCGGCCTGCAGGTACCAGGCGATCTCGCTGCGCGCGATCGCGCGGGCGCGCTCGGGATCCGTCTCGAGGACGACCTTGTGCTCGACGCAGAGCAGCGCATCCGGTCCCATCTCGGCGCGGGCGCGGCGCGTGTGCTCGGGGGTGACGAGGTACGGGTGGGCGCCGACGGCGCGCTCGGCGGCGAGGCGCAGCATCGGCGGTCGCAGGGCGGCGAGCACCGTGCGGACAGGCTGGTCGGGGTCGACGGCGTCCTCGCACATCGCCATCGCGTCGAGGTAGGCCCGCATCGTGGCGACCGGCTTGCCGTAGGCGTGGCCGCGACTGTCCACCATCGGCCGATGGCTAACGCCGAGTCCGAGGACGAAGCGGTCGCCGGACGCGTCGCTGAGCGTGCGCGCGGCCTGCACGGAGGCGCGCGCATCCCGCGACCAGATGCTGGCGATGCCGGTTGCGACCTGGATCCGCTCGGTCGCGTCGAGCAGGACGGCCGCGTTGACGAAGGCCTCGCGACTGTCGGTGGTCTCGGGGTACCAGAGACATCCGTAGCCCAGCGCCTCCGTCGCGCGGGCGGCGGCGCGCGCCGCGTCCGAGCGCGCGCTGGCGTAGCCGAATGACCACGCGCCCCAGGGGCCCAGGGTCGCCCGCAGATGCTCGCGCTGGCGGCCGAGATCGACGGGAGGGGGGGCGGCGTCACTGCTCACGCGCCCCGCAGGCTACTCGGCCCGGGGCTGCGGTGCGCATCGCGCTCGCTCACGCGAGTCGCGCGTAGAGCCAGCGTGCGGCGGTCTCCGCCACCTCCTCGAGGGCACCGGGCTGCTCGAAGAGGTGCGTCGCGCGGGGCACCACGCCCATCTCCGAGGGCCCGCCCAGTCGGGCCTGGGCGGCGCGGTTGCGTTCGAGCGCGTCGCGGTCCTCCGCTCCGACGATGAGGAGCACCGGCTGTGCGACCCGTTCGAGGGCGTCGCCGGCGAGGTCCGGTCGGCCGCCACGCGAGACCACTGCGCGCACCTGCCGAGGCTGGTCCGCGGCGAGCGCGAGGGCCGCGGCTGCGCCGGTGCTCGAACCGAACAGCGCGAGCGGCAGCGCGCCGGCCGCCGGCTCATCCCGGGTCCAGCGTACGGCGTCGTCGAGGCGACGGGTGAGCAGCGGGATGTCGAAAACGCGGGCGCGATCCGCGGCCTCCGCCGGATCGAGCAGGTCGAAGAGCAGCGTGCCGAGCCCGGCCGCGCGGAGCCGCTCGGCGACCATGCGGTTGCGCGGGCGGAGCCGGCTCGCGCCGCTGCCGTGGGCGCACCCGACGCTGCCGC
>JBMTER010000177.1:0-3411 GCA_049433345.1 Gaiellales bacterium
GGCCGAGCGCCACACGACCCCCACCCTACCGCTCAGACGGCGAGCCGCCTGCGGGTTTCCGCAATGTCGGCGCCGATCTGCCCGATCAGCGCCGCGAGGTCGGCGTAGACCTCCTGCACCCGCAGCATCGACACGAACTCGAGCCGCAGCGGCGTGCCGTACAGCTCGTCGCCGACGTAGTCGAGGAGATGCGCTTCGATCCGCAGGTCGTCGACGTCGGCGAAATGCGGATTGCGACCGACCGAGATCGCCGCGGCGTGGCGCCGCTCGCCGGGCGGCAGCAGCGCCCAGCCCGCGTACACCCCCTCGGCGGGCAGCTGCTGGCCGGGGACCACGCCCAGGTTCGCGGTCGGGAAGCCGATCTCGCGGCCGCGCTTGTCGCCGTGCTGCACGGTGCCCTCGACGCTCGGCGCTCGACCCAGCAACCGGCCCGCGTCGTCGACCCGCCCCTCGGCGATCAGACCGCGGATCCGCGACGACGAGATGCGCTCGCCGTCGGCGTCGAGCAGCCCGATCGCCTCCACCTCGAACCCGCGCTCGGCTCCCAGCCGCTCGAGCAGCTCGACATCGCCCGCGCGATCGGCGCCGAAACGGAAGTCGCGGCCGACGGCGACCGCGACGGCACCGAGGCGCTCGACGAGGACCTCGTCGACGAATCGCTCGGCGTCGAGCTCGGCGAGCCTGCGGTCGAAGCGCAGGAGGGCGACCTCGTCCGCGCCCGCCTCGAGCAGGAGGCGCGTGCGCAGCGACACGCCGGCGAGCGTGTTCGGCGGCGTGCCGGGGCGCAGCACCGTCACCGGGCGCGGGTGGAAGCTGGCCGCGCAGGCGGTGGCGCCGAGCCGGGCCGCCGTCGCGACCGCCGCCCCGACGACCGCGCGGTGCCCGAGGTGGACGCCGTCGAAGGTGCCCAGCGCGACCGCCCGCCGCCCCGGCGGGATGTCGCCGAGCCCCTGGAAGATGCTGCGCTCGGTCACACCGTCTCCAGCACGATCCGCGGACGGGCGCGCTCGCCGTCGGCCTCCGCGAGCGCGATGAGCGAGCCGTCGCCGGCGACCAGGGCGACCGTGCCGGTCTGCGGGCATGGGACGCTGCGCCCGTGGCCCGCGGCGCGCACGCCGTCGTCGTCGATCGGGACCTGGGGCAGATCGGCGGTGATCGCAGCGGCGGGACGCCAGCCGAGCGTGGCCGGTGCCGCCGCGCCGATCGCGTCGGGGTCGGCGGCGTCATCGACCCGCCAGGAGCCGATGCGGGTGCGACGGAGTGCGGTGAGGTGGGCACCGGCCCCGACCAGCTCTCCGAGATCGCGCGCCAGGCTGCGGATGTAGGTGCCGGTCGAGCAGGCCACCGTGATCTCGGCGGTCTGCCGCGCGCGGTCGAAGCGCGTGAGGTCGAGGCGATGGACGTTCACGGTGCGTGCGGGCACGGTAACGGCCTCCCCCCGCCGGAAACGCCGGTATGCGCGCTCGCCGTCGACGTGGATGGCGCTCGCCGCTGGAGGCACCTGGCTGATGGTCCCCGTCAGCGCGGGCAGAGCGGCGCGCACTGCCTCCTCGTCCGTCTCCCGGCCCGACTGCTCGAGCACGCCCTCGGGATCGTCGGTCGTCGAGCGGGCACCGAAGCGCACCTCGGCGACGTACTCCTTGTCGAGTCCGTGCAGGTGGTCGACCAGGCGGGTGGCTCGTCCGGTCAGGACCAGCAGGAGCCCCGTCGCGAAGGGATCGAGGGTGCCGGCGTGGCCGAGCCTGCGCCCGTACGGTCCGCGAAGCGGCGCGAGCGCCTTGAAGCTGCTGATCCCCGCCGGCTTGTCGACGAGGACGAGCCCGGCCGGTGCCGCTTCAGCCACCCCCGAGCTCCCGCTCGATCAGCGCGATGGCGTCGGCGGCCGTCCCCTCGACGGCGAAGCCCGCGGCCATCGCGTGACCCCCGCCGCCACCGGCGTGGGCGATGCGGGATACGTCGATCGACGGATCCGCGCTGCGCAGCGAGCACTTCTGGAGGCGGCCACCACCCGCTCGCGGCTCGCGGATCAGGGCCGCCACCTCGACGCCGCGGATCGCGCGCAGGTGGTCGATCGCGCCCTCAGAGTCGGCCTCGTCCGCGCCCGTCTCGTCGAGGTCCGCGATCGTCAGCCAGGTCACCGCCAGGCGTCCGCCGAGGCGGAGCTCGAGCCGGTCGAGGGCACGGCCGAGCAGGAGCGCGCGGCCGACCGGCCGACCTTCATACAGGCGGCGGAAGACGGCGTCCACCTCGACGCCGCGCTCGATCAGCTCGGCGGTCACGCGGTGGCAGTCCGCATCGGCGTTGGCGTACATGAAGCGTCCCGTGTCGGTCACGATGCCGACGTACAGCGCCTCGGCCACGTCGCGGTCGAGCGGCAGATCGAGCGCGGCCAGGAGCCGCCGCACCAGCACGGTCGTGCAGGCCGCGGCCGCGTCGCCCACGTCGAGGTCTCCGAAGCGGGGGTTGTGGGGCTGGTGGGCGATGTTGATGGTGCGCACGGCCCGGGCGCCCGCCTCCGGGCCGACGGCGCCGAGGCGCTCCGCCGAGCCGCAGTCGAGTGCGAGGAGCAGCCGCTCGTCGAGGTCCGCGGGGGGATCCCGGCGGATGGCGTCGTACCCGAGCCAGACGTAGTCGTCCGGGAGCGGCGCCTCCCCGGGCGCCCACAGCGCGATGTCCCAGCCGCCACGGGCGAGCGCGGTGCCGGCAGCGAGGAGGCTGCCCAGCGCGTCGCCGTCAGGAGCCTCGTGGCAGGCGACGACGATGCGCGGGTGAGCGCGCAGGAGGTCGGCTGCCGTTGCGAGGTCCGGGCTCACGCCGCCGGCTCCGTCCCCGGTGCGGGCGGATGGTCGCGCAGCAGCTCCTCGAGGCGCATCGCCCGGTCGATCGAGTCGTCGCGGATGAAGCGCAGGACGGGCGTGTTGCGCAGGCTCAGCTCCGTGTTGATCGCACCTTGCAGCACCGGTCGCGCCGCCTCGAGGCCCTCGAGGGCCTGGCTCTGGGCGCGCTCCGACCCGTGCAGCTGCACGAACACGTCGGCGACCGCGGTGTCCTTCGAGGCGCGCACCTCGACCACCGTCACGACGCGCAGCCGCGGATCGTTGAGCCGGCCGATGCGCTCGCCGATCACCTCCCGCAGGAGGTGGTCGATGCGCCGTCCGCGTTCCTTGCCGCCGCGCTTCATTCGACGTCCCCCGGCGTCAGCGCGCGCGCCTGCACGAGCCGCGTCGCCTCCTCGCGGTCCTCGAGCCATCGCTCGAGTCGCGTGATCGCCGCGTCGGCGGCGGTGACGCTCTACGCCGTCGGCACAGTGAAGGACATCCCCGGCGTCCGAACCTACGTGGCCGTGGACGGCGGCATGATCGACAACCCGCGGCCGGCGCTGTACGGGAGCGAGTACGAGGCCTTCCTCCC
>JBMTER010000178.1:0-3396 GCA_049433345.1 Gaiellales bacterium
CTTAGCCCTGCGGGGTCGGCACGACCACGACCGGGCAGGCCGCGTGGCCCGTCACCTGCTGGCCGACGCTGCCGAGCAACAGGCCCTTGAAGCCGCCGTGCCCGCGCGTGCCGATCACCAGCAGGTCGGCCTGCTCGGACTGGTCGAGCATGACGGCACCCGGCCCGCCCTCGACGAGGCAGTGCTCGATCTCGACGCCATCCGGGATCGACGCCTTCGCGATCACCGCCTCCTGCGCGGCGCGCGCGTCGCCCGCGAGCTCGTCAGCGGGGAAGGGCGCGGGCAGGCCGCCCGGGCTGAGCGCGGTGACGGGGATCGCCCACGCGGTCACGACGCGCAGCACGTGGCCGTGTGCCGCCGCCACCAGCGCCGCCCACTCGAGAGCCGGCAGGGACTGGTCCGAGCCGTCGACGCCCACTGCGATTACGCCCATCAGATCCTCCTCGGGGTCACTGCCGCGAACGGTAGGCGATCACCGGGGACGGCTGGTGAAATCGCGGGGGAATCCGCAGGCCTAGCGCCCGACCACGGTCAGGTCGTCGAGGCGCACCGGTACCTCGCGGTCGTCCTCGAGCCGCACGAGGACGGCGTCCTCGGGCACGCGCACGCCACGTACGACGCCGCGTCCCTCCGGTGTGTCGACGGTCTGCCCGACGGCGGGCGCGCGGTCGCGGAACGAGCGGTACAGCGGGTGCTCGAAGGCGAGGCAGCAGCGCAGGCGCCCGCACAGCCCCGTCACGCGGCCCGGGTTGACGGGCAGGTCCTGGTCCTTCGCCATCCGCAGCGTGATCCGCTTCTCATGCGCGGGGAAGCGCGTGCAGCAGAGCACGTCGCCGCAGAGCCCGTAGCCCCCGGTGATGCGGGCACCGTCGCGCGGCCCCATCTGGCGCGCCTCCACGCGGAGGCCGAGGCGGCGGCCCAGCTCGCGGGCGATCGGACGCAGGTCGACCCGCTCCTCGGCGCTGAACCCGACCACCACGCGATCGCCGGCGAACGGCATCTCCGCCCCGTGCACCTTGACCTGGGGATGGCGGGCGACGGCATCCCGGCGGAACGCGCGCCGCACCTCGGCCGCGCGCTCCCGCTGCTCGGCGCGCAACGCCTCGTCCTCCGGGCTGGCGACCCGCACGACGCGGGCGGCGCCCCGCGGCGTCTCGCCCTCCGGCACGTGCGGCGGCTGCACGACGCGACCGTAGGCGAGCCCGCGCGCGGTCTCGCAGATGACGCGCGCGTTCCACGGCAGCTCGAGCCCGGCGGCGTCGAGCAGCTCGACCTTCCCCCCGGACTGGAAGACGACGCCGACGACCATCATGCGGGCACCGCCTCGCGCTGGCGGGCCATGGCGACCCGGGCGTAGACCGCGGCCAGGGCGAGCGGCACCGAGACCGGCTGCGCCAGCGCGCGGCGCACGTCGTCGATCTGCCCGATCGCGCGCTCGAGCCGGGCACGCGGCACGGCCTCGGCGATGCGCGCGAGCTGCGCCTCGGGGATGGACGTCACGCATGCGCCGGCAGCGCCCGCCTGGACGCAGAGGGCATCGCGGAGCACGAGTTGGGCGGTGGCGATCACGGCGCGCATCATGGCGCCCTCGGCCCGACGCCGGCGCCGGCCGGCCGAGGCCTTGCCGGCGGTCTCCAGCCGACGGCGCTCGCGATCCACCTCGCGCGAGGCGGGCAGCCGGTCGAGCCGCTCCACGAGCACGGCCGTCTCGGCGGCGGCCTGCGCCTCGGCCGCGGCGCCCGCGGCCTGTACGCCCGTCAGGGTCGCACGCACCGCGCGATCCTCGCCGGTCAGCTCGCCGAGCAGTGCGGCGGCGACGTGGCGCTCCACCTCCTCCATCCACGCGCGCGTGCCGTCGTCGCCGGCGAGTCGCCGCGCGAGATCGAGGTCGCCACGGGCGCGTCGCCCGATCGCGTGCGCAAGCGCCGGATCGGCGCCCTCGGCCGCGAGCCGCTCGGCGATGGCGGCCGCCGGCAGGGGCGGGAACGGCACCGACTGGCAGCGTGACCGCACCGTGGGCAGGACGCGTGCGAGGTCGTCCGCGATCAGGATCAGCACCACGTCGCCGGGCGGCTCCTCGAGGGTCTTCAGGAACGCGTTGGCCGCGTCGCGGTTGAGCCGGTCCGCCTCGTCGACGATGCCGACGCGCCGCGCCGCCTCCTGCGGGCGGTAGCGCAGCGCCGCCGCCAGCTCGTGGACCTGGTCGACGAGGAGCGCCTCGCCCTCCGGCTCGATCAGCGCGAAGTCCGGGTGGCTGCCGGGCGCCAGCCGGCGCTCGTCGGCGGCGAGCAGGAGGGCCGCGAAGGCCCATGCCGCGTCGCGTTTGCCGGTCCCCGGCGGCCCGTGCAGGAGGTAGGCGTGCGCCGGATCGCGCAGCGCGGTCCCGAGCAGCGCCTCCGCACGCGGCTGGCCCGGCAGGGACAGGCTCACGAAGCGGCCCCGTCGAGCGCGGCCCGCACCCGTACCGCAACCTCCGCCTCGGAGCCGGTGGCGTCGACGAGGACCACCCGTTCGGGGTCGAGCTCGGCGAGCCGCATGAACCCGTCGGCGACGCGACGATGGAAGTCGGCGCCCGCCGCCTCGATCCGGTCCGGCTCCGTGCTGCGCCGATCCACGCCGTGCAGCACGATCGTGCGGTGCGGCAGCAGGCCGTCCGTCGCGAACAGCGATGCCGCCCGCACCGGCTCCACGCCGAGCCTGCGGGCGATGCCCTGGTAGACGATCGAGCTGTCGATGAAGCGGTCGCAGACCACCCAGCGCCCCGCCGCGAGCGCCGGACGGATCACCGCATCGACGATCTGGGCGCGGGCCGCGGCGAACAGGAGCGCCTCCGCGCGATCGCCGATCTCGACGTCGCCGTCGAGAAGCAGGGAGCGCACCCGCTCGCCGAGCTCGGTGCCGCCGGGCTCGCGACAGTGGACGACCGCGCGGCCCTCGGCCCGCAGCGCCTCGCCGCGCAGCGCGCCCTGCGTCGACTTGCCGACGCCGGCCGGTCCCTCGAGGCTGACGAACATGGCCGTCAGCGTAGCCCGGCGGGGCGGCGCCCGGGCAGGAACCCCGGCCTGAAGGTCGTACGGGGGGCCATGGCCGTCGCCGAGCAGCAGTTCCTCCTCGACACCGGTGCGTGGCGCGCCGTGCGCCGCCGACGGCTGATCGAGCGACTCGCGCTGCCGTTGATCATCGTCGGCGCCGTGCTCGGCCTGTCGGCGCTGCTCGTCGGAGGCAACGTCGCCTACCGCGCGTTCGCCGACCGCGCCCCCGCGCCGCCCGAGGCGCCCAAGGCGGTGGCGCCGCCGATGCCCGCCGACACGCCGATCGCCGTCTGGAACGGCCTCGGAGCCGACGGCGTGGCCGCCGAGGCGGCCCGCCAGTTGATGCTCGCGGACTACCCGATCA
>JBMTER010000179.1:0-3379 GCA_049433345.1 Gaiellales bacterium
CACGACCGCGACGCCTTCCAGCTCGCCTCGGATCACACCGCCATCGTGCGGCCCCTGTCGGGGATGAGCGAGATCGAGACGGTCGATCCCGCGGGTGTCGTCGAGCGCTACGGCGTCGACCCCGCGCAGGTGCCCGACCTGATCGCGCTGCGGGGCGACCCCTCCGACAACATCCCCGGTGCGCGCGGGATCGGCCAGAAGACGGCCGCCGAGCTGCTCGCCCGCTTCGGCGACCTCGAGGGCGTGATCGCGAACGCCGCGTCGCTGACGCCGGCGAAGGCGCGCGCGGTGGCCGAGTCCGCCGACGACCTGCGCGTCTTCCGGGAGGTGGCGACGATGCGCCGCGACCTGCCACTGGAGCTCCCGCGCGACCACGTGCCCGCCTGGGCGACCGGCGCGGCGGCCTGCGCCGCGGCCGGGATCGGCCGCCTCGCCGAGCGCCTCGCCGTGCGAGGCTAGGCGACGGGTCCGAGCGCGAGCGCCAGCGCGTCGCCCACCGAGCCGGCCGAGCGCACGATGATCCCTCCCACCGGCGGCGCGCCGGGTGGTGCGATCGCCTGGCCGATGCCGAGCCGTGCGGCCTCCTGCAGTCGGCGCTCGACCTGACCGACGGGGCGCGTGCGGCCGGTCAGCCCGAGCTCGCCGATCGCCACGAGCGGGCCGGTCGGCTCGCCCCGCGCCGCCGAGGCGACCGCCAGGGCCACGGCGAGGTCGACGGCGGGATCGTCGACGCGCACGCCGCCGACCACGTTGACGAAGACGTCCGCCGTCCCGAGGGCGAGTCCGGCGTGCCGGGAGAGGACCGCGAGCAGCATCGCGAGGCGGTTGCGGTCGATGCCATTCGCGAGCCGCCGCGGCTGCGGCAGCTCCGACGGCGAGACGAGCGCCTGCACCTCGAGGAGCAGCGGCCGCGACCCCTCGAGGGTGCAGGCCACGACGCTGCCGGTGGCGCCGAGCTCGTCGCGGCCGAGCAGCGCGGAGGGATCCTCGACGGGCTCGAGCCCGCGCCCCGTCATCGCGAACACCCCGAGCTCGGAGGTCGCGCCGAAGCGGTTCTTGGCGGCGCGCAGGATGCGCAGCTCGCCGCCGCGCTCGCCCTCGAACAGCAGCACGCAGTCGACGAGGTGCTCGAGCACCTTCGGGCCGGCCACGGCGCCGTCCTTGGTCACGTGCCCGCCGAGGATCACGGCCACGCCGTGCTCCTTGGCCACGCGCAACAGGCCCCCGGCGGCCTCGCGCACCTGCGCGACCGACCCGGGCGCGGAGGCGAGGTCGGCGGTCCACAGGGTCTGCACGGAGTCGACGACGCAGACCGCGGGCCGCTCCGTCGCGATCGTGGCGGCGACGGCGTCGAGATCGGTCTCGGCCACGATCCGGATCCGCCCCGCGCCACCGATCCGCTCCGCGCGCAGGCGCACCTGCGCGGCCGACTCCTCACCGGTCACGAGCAGGGCGTCCCGCGATTCGGCGATCGCAGCCAGCGCCATCGTCAGGAGCGTCGACTTGCCCACCCCGGGCTCGCCGCCGAGCAGGACCAGCGACCCGGGCACGATCCCCCCGCCGAGCACGCGGTCGAGCTCGCCGATGCCGCTCGGAATCCGCTCCGCCTCGTCGGCGTCGACGTCGGCCAGCGCGACCGGAGCGACGGGCGGCGCGAGTCCGCGACCGCGCGGCGACGAGAGGACCGCGCGCTCCTCCTGCACGCTCCCCCACGCCGCGCAGGCCGGGCAACGGCCCTCCCACTTCGGCAGCGACTCGCCGCAGGCGGTGCAGGAGAAGCGAGTGGCGGTGCGGGCCATGGCTGGAGGCTAGTTCCGAGGTCGGCGGTGGCGACGCGCGGGACTGTCGCGCATCGCCTCGGGTGGCTTACGCCCCCGCTGCGATCCGGCACACCGACGCACGCGGTGATGTCCACTCCGCCTGATACGTTCGGCGCATGGAACCCTCTGAGCACACCGAAGATCAGCGCGCGGTCAGCCGCAGCGGCGTCCTCCTCGGCGCCGCGGGCCTCGCCGGTGCGGCCGCACTCGCCGCACTGCCCGGGACGGCGCGCGGCCAGGCCGTCATGGGCGGCGCGGGCGGCCTGTCGGGAGTCCTCCACGCCGAGCCCGACGTCGCCGTCAAGCGCCGCCACCCGCATTACGACCGGTCCACCTTCGATCGGGCGAACGCGACCGTCACGCTCAAGGGCGACGCGGGCACCATGCGATGCCGCGTGGTCGACGTCCAGCCCCTGCGCCACGCCGAGGGCGCCAGGAGGGGCTCCAGGGACTGGGGTGGCGGCTTCTCGATCCTGCTCCAGCGCACCAAGGGCCCCAAGCTGGGTCACGGCACCTTCACGGCGACGGCCAACGGCAAGCGCTTCCCTCTGACGATCTCCGAGGTCGCGCCGGACGTGTACCAGGTGATCATCAACCGCTTCACGCCGACGGGGTCGTAGCGATGGGCCCCGACGACTACATGGCCTCCGTCCAGGTGACGGCAGGCACCTTCGCACCGGTGAACACCGCGCTCTGCCAGGGCCAGCTGGTCTCGATCGCGCAGAACTCCGCGCTCTACTACCTGCTCTCGACGCGCTTCGGCGGCGACGGCGCCAGGACCTTCGGCCTGCCGAACCTGGCGGGTGCCGTGCCCTTCGGGACCGGCTACCAGCCCGGGACCGCCACGGCATGGACGCTCGGGCAGACCGCGAGCCCACTCACGCAGCAAGAGTGGCCGAGCGGCAGCCCCAAGGCGGTCGCGGCAGGCGAGACGCCAACCCTCCCGACGTACTCGGGCCCGGGCGGCCTCGCGCTCAACTGGGCGATCACCCTGATCGGCATCTTCCCGCCGCAGCCGGACTGAACCGATGGGCTACGACGACTACGTCGCCGCCATCGGCGCCACCGCCGCGGCCTACGCGCCCCGCAACACGGCGCTCTGCCAGGGCCAGTTGATGTCGGTCGACCAGAATATTGCGCTTTTCTCCCTGATCGCCGACGTGTACGGCGGCAACGGATACAGCACCTTCAAGCTTCCCGACCTGCGCGGCGCGGTGCCGAGCGGCACCGGCCAGTCGGCCAGCGGGACGACCTACGTGATCGGGGAGGATCTCCCGGTGCTGTCGCAGGCGTCGTGGCCACAGGGGGCGCCCGCGCGCGCCGAGGCGGGCCAGACGCCGACCGCTCCGGTCTCCTCGGGTATCGACGGCCTCGCGCTCAACTGGGCGATCACCCTGTACGGGTACTTTCCGCCGCGCGACTGACCGGACGATCCGCTCAGATGCCGGCCACGCCGAGCAGCCACATGCCGGCCACGCCGATCAGGATGGTCCCGAGCGCGGTCACGGCGGTGCCGCCGCGACGCGCGCCGGGGATCATGTCGCGCGTCGCGAAGTAGA
>JBMTER010000180.1:0-3321 GCA_049433345.1 Gaiellales bacterium
GGTGATGCTGCTGCTGCCGATCGCGTCGGTCGCCACGAGGTGGCTCGTCTCGCTCGTGATGGGCGGGGCTCGCCGCGATGCGATCGCGCGGCTCGGACGCGGCGCGGCCGCGACGGCGCAGGGGCCGAACGGGGCGCCGGGCCCGCGGATGCGCGCGCGGCGATCCCGGACGGCTGCGACGACCGCGACGCGGCGGCGCTCGGCATCCCCGGCGTGACCGCCCTCGACTGCCTCGATCGCGCCGAGGTCGGCGACGGCTCGACCGTGCTGGTACTGGGCGCCTCAGGCGGCGTCTCGACGATCGCGATGCAGCTGGCTCGGGTGCGCGGGGCACGCGTGATCGCGCAGACCACCTCGCCGAACCGCGTGGGCCAGGTCTCGCGTCACGCCGACGAGGTCGTCGTGGCCGAGGCGGACATGCTGGAGGAGGCCGTGCGGGAGATCGCTCCCGATGGCGTCGACGCCATCCTGGATCCGCTGGCGGGGTCGTTCGCGGCGCCGTGCGTGCGGCTGCTGGCCCCCAACGGCGTCCTCGTCCTCTACGGCGCGAGCGCCGGCCCCGCGTTCGCCTTCGGGCCGCAGGAGATGTATCGCAAGAACGCGCGCGTGATCGGCTACAGCGGCCTGCCGGTGGCTCCGGCGCAGGTTGCTCGCTCGATGGAGGCCCTCTACGCGCTGGTCGCGGCCGGCACCCTCGAGACGGTGATCGCCGACGAGCTGCCGTTCGAGCAGGCCGACGAGGCCCTCGCCCGGATCCGCGAGAACCGCGCAGGCGGCAAGCTCCTGCTGCGACCCTAGGGAGTGTCGCCGGCGGCTGTGGCCGCCGCCCTGCGCCGTCGGCAGATGATCGCGGCGACGACGCGCCAGCCGACGAGTCCGGCGCCGGTGAAGACCAGTGCGACCACGATGAAGGCCGTCTCCGGCAGCCGACCCTCGAGGACGGTGCGGATCGCCATGCCGCCCGCGACGGTGCCGAGCCAGGCGACCGTGCCGCGGCCCACGCCGCGTGGGTGACGGCGGAGGCCGACGATGAGCGCCGACGCGGCGTAGCCGGCGAGGAACGGCCAGGCCACCCCGAGGACGGCGAGGGCCGCGGTGTCGCCCTCGTGGCTCTCGCGTCCGAGCAGGGCGAACAGGACGATCCAGACGACGTCCAGGAGGAGCCAGCCCATACGATGATTCTCGCATGGAAGCCGCGCTCGTCCCCGGGCTCGTCCTCGCCGTCGGCGGCGGGCTCGCCGCTGTCCGCACCGAGGTCGGGGAGGAGCGGGTGGCGAAGTTCGCGGGGCGCCTCGATCGCCGACCGGTCGCCGGCGATCGGGTGGGACTGCTGCTCGAGCCGGATGGCGGCGCGCGCATCGACGTGATCGAGGAGCGCCGCACCGAACTCCGACGCCAGCAGCGGATGCGCTCGGAGGGCGAGCGCGCGATGAAGGAGCAGGTGCTCGCCGCGAACGCCGCGTGCGTCCTGATCGTCGCGTCGATCGCCGATCCGCCGCTCCGGCGCGGGCTGATCGACCGCATCCTCGTCGCCGGCTGGCGCGGCGGGATGACGCCGCTGCTCGCGATCACCAAGCGCGATCTCGCCGACCGCGCGCTCGAGCCGCCGGAGCAGGTACTCGCCGACTACGCCGCCATCGGCGTTGACGGCGTCGCCGTCGACGTGCGCGCTCCGGACGGGGCGCGGGCGGTTCGAGACCTGCTCGCGGGGCGCAGCGCCGCGGTCGTCGGCCACTCGGGGGTCGGCAAGTCGACCCTCGTCAACGCGCTGACCGGTGGGGGACAGGCCACGGGCGCCGTGCATGAGCTGTCGGGGCGGGGGCGCCACACCACGACGACCGCGACCTGGCTCGATGTGCCCGGCGGCGGCGCGCTGATCGATCTGCCGGGGATCCGCAGCTTCTCCCTGGCCGGAATCGAGCCGGGGGACCTCCGCCACGCCTTCGCGGACGTCGCGGATGCCGCCGAGCGCTGCCGCTTCCGCGACTGCCGCCACGTCGGCGAGGACGGCTGCGCCGTCGAGGCGGAGGTCGAGTCCGCTCGGCTTGCCAGCTACCGCAAGCTGCTCGCGGAGCTCGAGGAGGGCTGAGAACGACGACGGCGCCCGGACCGCGGGGGGCCGGGGCGCCGTCGGATCGCGCGTCGTGGGCGGAGGCGCCTAGCTCTTGTGCAGGACGCGCCGGATCTTCTCGAGCTCCTTCGACTCCTGCGTCGCGCGCTCGAGTTCCTTCTCCAGCTCCGCGATGTGCGCCTGCAGCGCGTCGATCGCGGTCTTCGCCTCGAGGATCAGGCGGTCCGTCTGCTGGTTGGCGGACTTCGCCGCCGTGCGGGCCGCTGTGCGGGCGGTGCGGGCGGTGCGTCGGACGCCGCCGCCGTCGACCTGATCGCGGGCCGTCCGGTAGTACTGGGTCATCACCGTGTTGGCGGAGCGCCCCGACTCCTTCGCGACCTTGGCGAAGGCCTCGGTCTTCTTCATGCCCTGCTCGACCAGCTTGCGCACGTCCTCGTACGTCTGCCGGCCGATGTCGCCGTGGGCCGGCTTCTTGGTGGCGGCGCCATCGGATGCGGCGCCATTCGCGGAATTGGCCATGCCCCAAGTTTGTCATATGTCACAAGAAGCGGGCGCAGTCAAATAGCACTAATTCGTGAAAACCGAATGTGAATGCGGACTTCCCGTCGCCCGATGTCACATTTGCGACTTCGGTCTCCGATGGCCGGCGCGTCGCGCACCGTGGCCCGATGTCCGTCAGAATGGGCGCATGCCGCGATCTCCCCGCTTCCCCGCCCGCGCGCTCCTCGCACTCCTCGTCCTCGCCGTGCCGGTGCTCGCCGCCTGCGGCGGGTCGAGCCTCGCGGACGACCCGCAGGCCGTCCTCGCCGAGGCGACGCTCCCGCCGCCCGGCCCCCACGCGGCGAAGCTGTCCATCCGGTTCACGCCCGGTGCTGCCGCGCCCGACCAGCAGGAGGGCGCGCAGGACGACCCCCTCGGCGGGCTGCTCGGCGGCCCGATCCAGATCGAGGCGACGACCGAGGGCGACGCGGAGGCGGGCGTGATCGGCGACGCCAAGATCACCGCCGGCCCGGCCAACATCGCCGTCGCCTTCCGGGCCAACGGGGACAACGCGTGGCTGCAGGTCGGCGACCAGTGGTACGAGCTCGGCCAGCCGCTCGGCATCGACTTCGCCGGCCTCGGCGGGGCGATCGGCCCGCTCAGCGACGTGGTGGTCGACCCGAAGGCGACCGCCGTCGAGGACATCGAGGGCGTCGACTGCGATCGCATCGACGGCCGCTTCCAGCCCGCGCCCGGCCTCGCCGCCACGC
>JBMTER010000181.1:0-3290 GCA_049433345.1 Gaiellales bacterium
CCCCCCGGGCGGCGCGCACGGCCGCGGCCGCGCCCGGCGTGACGACGGGGCCGCCGCCGCGGCCGCGGCGCGTCTCGATCAGCCCGGCGGAGCGCAGCACGACGAGCGCGCTGCGCAGCGACGCCGCGGAGATGCCGAGCGCGGACGCCAGCTGCGTCTCGGACGGCAGCCGGTCACCGGGCCTGAGCAGGCCGAGGCCGATCGCCTCGCCGAGGCGGGCGACGGTCTCGGCCACGGCGCCGGCGCCGCGGACGGGCGTGAAGACCGTCCGCTCCACGAGCCGCTGGACGGTCTCCCGCTCGGTCTCCCGGGTGGCGGCGCTCATCCGTCCACGTCGAGGGCGGCGTCCTCGATCATCTCCTCGAGCTCGTAGCTGTCGTGCGCGGCGCGCATGTGCGCGTTGACGAGCTCGATCAGCTCCTCCATGGACGCTGCGGTGACGACCTCGCCGCACCTGTCCTCGTTGCAGGACCACTGCTTGGCCATCGGGCTACCCCGCCTCGACGCCGATCACGAAGTCCAGGTTCGGATCGAGGATGTCGTCGATCAGGGTCTGGTCCGGCGTGATGTTGAGCTCGCGGCAGCGGTTCTTGTAGTGGCGCACCTTCTGCAGCTGGTACTTCTGGAGGTCGAGCTCGGGCACGAAGCGCTGGTACTCGAGCATGCCGACGGCGTTGCCGCGGTAGAGGTTGATCGCGTCGTGCACGACCTGCTCGAGCTCGGGGCGCTGCTCGATCAGCTGGCGGCAGGCCGCCGTGCCGAAGGTGATGTGCCGGCCCTCGTCGGCGACGATCTGCTTGAAGCCGTGGCGCAGGGTGCCGAGCTTGCCCCAGATGTCGCAGGTGTCGATGACGATCTCGTAGGACGGCATCGTGAGGACGCCCTCGACCCAGATGTTGTAGAGGGTGGAGAAGCGGACGAAGCCCTCCTCGACGGCCTTCAGGTCGCCCGCGTGGCAGGCGTCGATCAGCTGGTGGCCGAAGTAGGGCAGGCCCTCGTAGACGGGCTCGCCGGTCTGGTAGCGGCCGGACGGATCGACGGTCTTCTCGCGCTCGATCCAGTACTCGGAGAGCTCGTCGACGTCGACGGCGCCGACCACCCGCTCGTGCCACATGGCGAAGAACTGCGAGTGGCGGGCCTCCTCCATCATGAAGCTGGACAGGAACATGGTCCAGTCGAACTTGCCGAGGGCGTGGGCCGCGTAGATCATCGGCAGCGTCTCGTCGGTGACCTCCTGCTCGCCGCCCAGGAAGCGCACGGTGATCATCACGATGCCGCGCTGCTGCTCGGGGGTCAGCTCCCGGAAGTCGCGCGCGTCGGCCTCGTAGTCGAACTCGCCCGGATCCCAGAACTTGCGCATGGCCTTCTCGTACTTGCGGTAGATGGGGCCCGCCATCATCTCGCGCGTGAAGCGCAGACGGGACTCCAGCGTGCGCTCGGGCTGGTCCTCGATGGTCGCCATGTCCTCGTCGCCTCCTCGGGGCTCGGGATCAGAAACGTTGAAAGCAGAGGTTATGGTAATCGGCTGGTCGGCCGTGTCAAGGCCCCACCCACGGCGGTTCTTGTCGCTATAGTCCGAAAAGCATGAAGAACAGCGATGCCGCCCTCGACGACCTGCGCCACCTGGTCGCCCTGACCGCGCTCGCGCCGCAGTTGACGGGCACTCAGCGGACGGCGGTCGACCGGATCATCGCCGACCTCACCGAGCGCATCGGCCCCGTCGTGCCCAAGCGCCGCGCGGCGGCCATCCTCGGCATCTCGGCCCAGGCCCTCGCCGAGTGGATCCGGCGCGGCCGCCTCGAGGAGGTGCGCCCGACGGGCGCCGCCCGCGCGGGCCTCGACACGGCGACCCTGATCTGGACCGCCAACCAGATCCCCGCGGGCACGACCCGGCCCGGGCGCGTCGTCGACCGCGCGCAGGAGACCGCCCGGCGGCGGGAGGAGTTCTGGCGGCTCAACGAGGCCGTGACGCTCCGCGACGTGCGCGACTTCGCAGAGCTCCCGTTCGACGAGCAGCTGCGACACATCGACGCGCTCAACGCGTCGATGGCGACGGTGCTGGCGATGCGGCGCCTGCCGAAGACGGTGGCCCATGCCGATTGAGCACCCGCTCCAGGTAGAGCGCCTGCTGCGCGCCCTCGACGCCCACCGCGTCGAGTACGTGATCATCGGCGGCGTCGCGGTGGCGATCCACGGCTACCTCCGCGCCACGAAGGACCTCGACATCATGATCGCGCCGGACCCCGAGAACGTCGCGCGGCTGTGGGGATTCATCGAGGAGGTCGCCGCCGAGCCCCTCGCCATAGGCGACTTCGAGACGAACGAGATGCCCCTGCCGTTCGAGCCGCAGTCGATCATCGACGGCGGCGGCAACTGGCTGCTCCGGACCACGTTCGGGCGCATCGACGTCATGCAGGACGCACCCGGCGCGCCGGAGTATCGGGAACTGGCGGAGCGCAGCAGTCTACGGGAGCTGAGCGGCATGGCCGAGCCGGTGCGGGTGTGCTCCTTCGACGACCTGATCGCGATGAAGCGCACGGCGAATCGCGACGTGGACCGCATCGACCTCCAGCGGCTGCTCGGCGGGCACGGCCTCGACGGCGCCTGACGGGGCAGCCCTGCTCGGCTAGGATTTCTAGGCGCGCCTAGAAACCGCGGCCCCCGTATGTCGGACGACGTCCTCCTCGCCTTCCTCGTCACCCTCGCGGCGGGCCTCGCCACGGGCATCGGCAGCATCATCGCCTTCGTCGCCAAGACGACGAACCGGGCCTTCCTGTCCGCGGCGCTCGGATTCAGCGCCGGCGTGATGATCTACGTGTCCTTCATGGAGATCATGCCCAAGGCGCTCGTGCGCCTCGAGGCGGCCGAGGGTGCGCTCGGGGGCTACGTCTGGCTGACCGTCGGCTTCCTCGGCGGCATGGTGCTGATGGCGTTCGTCGACCGCGTGATCCCGAGCTTCGGCCACCCGCATGAGCCGATGCCCGTGGAGATGCTCGGCAACGCGTCGGCCCGCGGCGAGTACCTGCAGCAGGGCGCCCTCAGGCGGATGGGGGCCTTCACCGCGCTCGCCATCGCCATCCACAACTTCCCCGAGGGGCTCGCCACCTTCCTCGTGCTGCTCGAGGACCCGACGGTGGGGATCGCGATCGCCGACGGGCTGGCCCTCGCGGCGGCCGCGGTGGCGCTCCTCGCCCGCGTTCCGGCCGTGGCCGCGCGCGTCGTGTCGACCGAGGGCATGCTGCCGGCGCTCGTCGCCGCGCGCGGCGCGCCGCCGGCGGCGGCGGCGGCGG
>JBMTER010000182.1:0-3275 GCA_049433345.1 Gaiellales bacterium
CCCCCCCCCCCCCCCCCCCCCGCGACCGCCTAGAAGAAGGTGTGGAGCGCGCCCGTCACGCGGCGCTCCGCGTCCACGAGCGGCAGCAGCCGCCACTTGTCGAAGGCCGTGCACGGATGGCTGACCCCGCAGACGACGACGTCGCCCGGCAGGAGGCCATCAGCGGCCGGCCCGCGCAGGAAGGCGTGCTGATCGTTGAGGGCGACGATGTCGCAGGCGCCGATCTCCTCCAGCGCGCCATCCCGGACCCGCCAGCGGGGCGCGGGCAGGTCGATGTCGAAGGGCACATCGCGCTTGCCCATCCCGAGGATCGCGAGCCCGGGCTCGGGCTGCGAGAGGACCGCCGCCCACGCCTCGAGCGCGGGCACGAGCGCGCCATCGCCGATCCGCCCCCGTTCGAACGGGGACAGACGCCGGTACAGGCCCTCGTCGTGGGTGACCGTGCAGCCCGAGCGCAGGACGAGGCGCACCGGCCGGTCGATCGCCGGCCGCAGCACCACGGCGACGCGGTCGAACCAGGCGCTTCCGCCCGCGGAGGCCACGACTTCGTCGGCCGCGTCGAGGAGGCCCGCGGCGGCGAAGCGCTCGAGCGCGTGCCGGACCTCGCCGAGGTAGGCGTCGACGCGCGCCTCGACCACGGCGGGGTCGTCACCGTTGATGTGCCCCTCCCAGCCGGCGCCGCCGCCCAGGATGCCGCCCTCGGCGTCGTGCGCCGCGCGGGCCGCGGCGTCCGGCGCCGCGGCGTCGCGGGCGCCCGCACGCCCATCCGGCATCCCGATCTCAATGAGGACGCGGACCGGCGGATCGCCGGGTCGGCGGGTCGCGACGAGCCGCTCGACGGCGACGGGCGCGTCGACCAGCAGCCAGATCTCGGTCCCGGCGCGCTGTGCCTCGCCGATCCAGGCGAGGCCCGCGGGATCGGCCACCTCGTTGGCGATCAGGACCCGCGGCACGCCGAAGGCCGCGCAGACACGCGCCTGCGCGATCGTGGCGACCGTGATCGCCCACGCCCCGGCATCGAGCTGGCGCCGGAAGAGCTCCGGCGCCATGGTCGTCTTGCCGTGCGGCGCGAGCGAGGCGCCCTGCGCCGCGCACCAGGCCCGCATCGTGGCGATGTTGGCCTCGACGGCGTCGTCGCGCAGGGCGAGGACGGGCAACGGGAGGTCGCCCCGGAGGAGGCTCCAGCCGCGCTCGGCGATCGTCGCCGGGGTCGGCGGCGGCACCGCCGCTGGGAAGCCCTTGTAGCGCCAGTCGATCGGGTCCGCCCGGAGCGCGGAGAGGGCGGCCTCGTCCATGGTGGCAGTGTAGGATCCCCCGCGGGAGGAGGCGCATGGACCTGACCGGCAGGAGCGCCGTCGTGACGGGCGGCGGCGGGGGCATCGGCCTCGCGACCGTGGAGCTCCTCGCGACGCGCGGCGCGGCCGTCGCCTTCAACGAGATCAAGTCCGAGCGGGCCGAGCCCGTCGCGGCCGGTCTCCGCGAACGCGGACTGCAGGTCCGAGCCACGGTGGGCGACGCCGGTACCCCCGAGGGCATCGACGCGCTCGTGGCCCTCGCCGAATCGGAGCACGGCCCCGTCGACATCCTGGTCTGCAACGCCTTCGCCTGCATCGCCGACGGCGTCGCCACCATGGCGCTCGAGGACTGGCGCCACGACCTCGACGGCACCCTGACCAGCGCCTTCGTGGCGATCCAGCGGGTGCTGCCCGGGATGCTCGAGCGCGGCCGCGGGTCGATCGTCACGATCGGCTCCGTCAACATGCGCGGCTACTACGGCGGCGAGGCCTACTCCGCCGCCAAGGCGGGCCTCGAGAGCCTGACGCGCGGCGTCGCGGTCCGCTACGGCCCGCGCGGCGTGCGGGCCAACATGGTCATGCCCGGGTCGATCCTGACCGACGTGCACCGCATCCGCGAGGAGGCCGAGCCCGGCTACCTCGATCGGCTGCGGCGCTGGTACCCGCTCGGCCAGATCGGCGAGCCCGGGGATGTGGCGGAGGCGATCGCGTTCCTCGCCTCGGATGCCGCGCAGTGGATCACCGGCGCCACCCTCGCCGTCGACGGCGGCCTGACCGCGGGCAACGGCGTGATGACGGGCGAGCTCGTCGTCGAGTTCGGCGACGGCGAGCGATGAGCGACGCGTTCCTCCTGCGCGGCGGGCGCGTCGTCGACGGCAGCGGGGCGCCGTGGGTACGGGCCGACGTGCTCGTCGAGGACGGGAGGATCGCCGCGGTCGGGCGCATCCCCGACCGTCCCGCGACCGTGCTCGACGTCGACGGCCTGGTCATCTGCCCCGGCTTCATCGACATGCACACGCACTCCGACCTCGTGCCGCTCTACGACCAACCCCACGCGGCGAAGGCCCTGCAGGGGGTCACGCTCGAGGTGATCGGCCAGGACGGACTCAGCCTCGCGCCGGCGACCGAGGCCGTCGAGCGCGAGCTCGCCGAGGCCCTCGCCGGCTGGAACGGCGCGCCCGACCTGGAGCGCGGCTGGCGCAGCGTGGCCGACTACCTCGCCCGTTTCGACGCCGGCACGGCCACCAACGTGGCCTTCCTCGTCGGGCACGGCACGCTGCGGCTGCTCGCGATGGGCGCCGACGAGCGCGCGCCCACCCCAGCCGAGCTCGAACGGATGCGCGAACTCCTGCGGGCCGCCCTCGCCGATGGTGCCTTCGGCCTATCGGCCGGCCTCACGTACGCGCCCGGCATGTACGCCGACGACGCGGAGATCGTCGAGTTGTGTCGCGTGATGGCCGGCACGGGCGCCTTCTACTGCCCCCACCACCGCTCCTACGGCCGTGGCGCGGTCGAGGCCTACGCCGCCGCGATCGCGTGCGCCGAGGCCGCCGGCGTGCCGATCCACCTCGCCCACACCCACCTCGGCTTCTCGGTCAACGCCGGCCGCGGCGCCGAGCTGATGGCCCTGATCGATGCCGCCCGGTCCCGCGGCGTCGACGTCACCTTCGACACGTACCCGTACCTCGCCGGCAACACCTACCTGCACAGCATCCTGCCCGGTTGGGCGCTCGCCGACGGGACGGACGCGACCATCGCCCGCCTGCGCGACCCCGATCTGCGCGAGCGCCTGCGGGTCGAGCTCGAGGAGGAGGGCACCGACGGCTTTCACGGCGTACCCGTCGACTGGTCCTGGATCGTCGTCGGCGGCACCGGCGATGACGCCCATGCGTGGGCCGTCGGCCGCTCGATCCGGGAGCTCGCCGAGGAGCGCGGCGCGCGCCCGGTCGCCCTCGTCTGCGTGCTAGCCGCCGCCGACCC
>JBMTER010000183.1:0-3269 GCA_049433345.1 Gaiellales bacterium
CGCCGTCGCCGCCATGCGCGACGGCGGCGCCGGGCACGAACGCGAGGGCCAGGAGAGCGAGAACGAGCGCCTTCGGCATCGTCCGCAGCGTAGCGCCGGACCGGATCAGCCGGTCAGGCCGGCGGCGAGATCGCGCACGAGCTCCTCGAGGGCCTTCGGCCCGCCACGCTCGACGGCGTCGATCGCGGCCGATCCGACGATCGCGCCGTCCGCGCCGGCCGCGACGAGCCCCTGCACGTGCTCCCGCCGCGAGACGCCGAACCCCCCGAGGACGGGCGTGTCGCCCGCCGCCTCCCGCGTGGTCTCGACGAGGTTGGCGACGCGCCCGTCGAGCGACTCGCGTGCGCCGGTGACGCCGACGCTCGCCACCAGGTAGACGAAGCCCTCGCTGGCCTCAGCGGCGGCCCGGATCCGCTCGGGACGCGAGGTCGGTGCCACGAGGTGGATCAGATCGATTCCCTCGGCCCGGGCCGCGTCGCGCAGCCGCCCGGACTCCTCCGGCGGTACGTCCGCCACGATCAGCCCCTCGGCGCCCGCCGCGGCGGCGTCGCGGCAGAAGCGCTCCTCGCCGTAGCCCTCGACGATCGCGCCGTAGGTCATCGGCACCAGCGGCACGTCCACGCGGGCGTCGATCTCGCGCAGGATCTCGAGCGCCCGGGCCGGCGTCACGCCGCGGTCGAGGGCGCCCTGCGCGGCGCGCTGGATCGTGGTGCCGTCCGCCAGGGGGTCGGAGTAGGGGATGCCGAGCTCGATCACGGTGGCGCCGCCGCGCACGGCCGCCTCCGCGAGGTCGGGGGCGTCGTCGTCGGCCATCAGGTACACGGCCAGAGACGGGCGCGGGATGTTCATGCCTGGCCCCGCCGGGCCGCGATCTGGTCGATGTCCTTGTCGCCGCGGCCCGACAGCCCCACGAGCACGTCGCCGGTCGGCCCGAGCTCGCGGGCGATGCGCTCGGCGATCACGAGCGCGTGGCTCGACTCGAGCGCGGGGATGATCCCCTCGAGGTGGCAGAGGCGGTCGAAGGCCACCAGCGCCTCCTCGTCGGAGGCGCCGATGTACTCGGCACGTCCGCTGGCGAGCAGCGCGGCGTGCTCGGGGCCGACCCCCGGGTAGTCGAGGCCGGCGCTGATCGAGTGGGTCTCGACGACCTGGCCGTCGTCATCGCAGAGGACGAAGGAGCGCGATCCGTGCAGGATCGAGACGCGGCCGCCGCCGAGCGAGCGCGCGTGCAGCTCGCCGCCGTCGCCGCCCGCCTCGCCGCCGCCGCGGCGGGTGGCCGCGTCGTCGCGGAACGGGTGGAAGATGCCGATCGCGTTCGACCCGCCGCCGACGCAGGCCACGACGGCGTCGGGCAGGCGCCCGGCGCGTTCCAGCATCTGCGCGCGCGCCTCCTCGCCGATCACGGCCTGCAGGCGTCGCACGAGATAGGGGTACGGGTGCGGTCCGGCGGCGGTGCCGATCAGGTAGTGCGTGTCCTCGACGTTCGCGATCCAGTCCCGGATCGCGTCGTTGAGGGCGTCCTTGAGGGTGCCGGCGCCATTGGTGACGGGCACGACCTCGGCTCCCAGCATGCGCATGCGCACGACGTTGGGGCGCTGGCGGCGCATGTCCTCCTCGCCCATGTAGACGACGGCCTGCAGGCCGAAGCGTGCGCACACGGTCGCCGTCGCCACGCCGTGCTGGCCCGCGCCGGTCTCCGCCACGATCCGCCGCTTGCCGAGGCGACGTGCGATCAGCGCCTGCCCGAGGGCGTTGTTGACCTTGTGGGCACCGGTGTGCGCGAGGTCCTCGCGCTTCAGCCACAGCCTGGCCCCACCGAGGTCGGCGGTCAACCGCTCCGCCAGGTAGAGCGGGGTGGGGCGGCCGATGAAGTCGCGCGCGAGCAGCGCCCGCTCGGCGTGGAAGTCCGGGTCGGCGAAGGCCTCATCCATCGCGGCCTCGAGCTCGTCGAGGGCCGCCATCACCGTCTCGGGCACGAAGCGCCCGCCGAAGTCGCCGAAGCGCCCGAGCTCGTCAGGCGGATAGGCGTCCGCCGCCGTGCCCTCCGCGCGCGTGCCGATGTCGCTCATCCGTCGTCTCCCTGTCGTGCGGCCGCGATGAAGGCCGCCACCTTGGAATGGTCCTTGACCCCGGGCTCCCGCTCAACCCCGCGGGCCACGTCGACGCCCCACGGCCGCGCGGCCCGCACCGCCTTGGCGACGTTCTCGGGATCGAGGGCGCCTGCCAGCAGCACGCTCCGGCCCGCGTCGCCGAGGGTCGCCGCCGCGGCCCAGTGCGCTGCCAGGTCGTCCATCGTCGGCTCGTCGCCGAACGCGCGATCGAGCAGGACGGGATCGCCGGCGGGCGGTTCGTCGGCCGGCAGCCGGCAGGCCACGATCGCCCGCTCGCCGAGGATCTCGCGGGTCTCGACCGCGTGCGGGCCGTAGACCTGGACCCGATCGAGATCGGCCTCCTCGAGGATGCGGGTCGCGCCGCCGACGGTCGCGTCGGCGAGCACGCCTACGGCCTCGACGCCGTTCGGCACCAGTCGGCGAAGTCCACGCGCGGTCGGCACGTCGACGGCGCGTGGCGACCACTCGACGAGCACGAAGCCGACCATGTCCGCACCGGCCGCAACGGCCTGCTCGACGTCCTCGGGGCGCGTCATGCCGCACACCTTGACCCGGGTCATGGGCGCGTCAGCTCCGCGAGGAGATCGGGATCGCGCATCAGCGCGGTGCCGACGAGGGCCGCCGATGCTCCGGCGCGGCCCGCGGCGTCGAGGTCGTCGCGCGACGCGACGCCGGACTCCGCGACGGTCACGAAGCCCTTCGGGACGGCCCCGAGCAGGCGCCGCTGGTCGGCTGGATCGACCTTGAGGCTGCCGAGGTCGCGCGCGTTGACGCCGATCAGGGGGCAGCCGAGGTCGAGAGCGCGCCGCAGCTCGGTCTCGTCGTGCACCTCGCAGAGGACATCCATCTGCTGGTCCTCGGCGGCCTGGATCAGGTCCCGTGCGAGCGAGTCGTCGACCAGGGCGAGCAGGACGAGGATCGCGTCCGCGCCGTGGGCGCGGGCCTCCACGACCTGATAGGGATCGACGAAGAAGTCCTTGGCGAGCAGCGGCAGGTCGGTCACCGCGCGCACGCGGGCCAGATCGAGCAGCGAGCCCGCGAAGTCGCGGGCGCTGGTCAGCACGGAGATCGCGGCCGCGCCGCCCGCCTCGTAGCGGCGAGCGACCTCGGCGGCATCCGCCGCCTCGATCACTGCTTGAGCCTCACCTTTCATGACGG
>JBMTER010000184.1:0-3257 GCA_049433345.1 Gaiellales bacterium
GGCGCACGGCCCGCTGGTGCTCGCCGGCGAGCACACCGACGACGTCTGGTCGGGCTACATGGAGGGCGCGATCCGCAGCGGCATCCGCGCCGCGCACCTGACCGACCCGGCACTGCCGCCGCCGGGACCCGCCGCGCACTGACCGATAGGGGCGCCTGGATTCGAACCAGGGCCTTACCGGTTATGAGCCGGCTGCTCTACCGCTGAGCTACGCCCCTGTACAGGCGAACGATAGGCGGCGAGGCGCCCGCGACGCCCCCGAGACGCGGTAGGATCGCGCCATGGAGACGGAGGCGGGCCGGTCGCTGCGCAGCGCGTTCCTCGGCGACGCGCCGATCAGTCGCGACGTGGTCGTCCCCGAGTACCCCGATCTGGGGCTGATCGCCTTCGCGAGTCCGAACGATCCCGTGCCCTCGATCCGGGTCGAGGGCGACCGCATCGTCGAGATCGACGGCACGCCCGAGGCCGACTTCGACCTGATCGACGCCTTCCTCGCCGCCCACGGGATCGACGTCGCCGTCGCGGAGGAGGCGATGGCGATCGACGACCTCAGCTGGGCGCGCATGGTCGTCTCGGCCGAGGTACCGCGCGCGGAGGTGCTGCGGCTCGTCGAGGGCGCGACTCCCGGCAAGCTGGCGCGCGTCCTGAGCCTGCTCAGCCCGCTCGAGCTGATGCAGGCGATGGCGAAGATGCGTGCGCGTCGCACGCCGTCGATCCAGGGGCACGTCACGAACCGCATCGACCACCCGCTCCTGATCGCCGCCGACGCGGCCAGTGCCGTCGCGCTCGGCTTCCGTGAGCTCGAGACGACCGTGCCGGTCCTGCGCGACGCGCCGCTCGTCGCGCTCGCGCTCCTGATCGGCAGCCAGGTGCCCGCACCGGGCGCCCTCACCCAGTGCGCGATCGAGGAGAAGACCGAGCTCGAGCTGGGGATGCGGGGCCTGACGACCTACGCGGAGACGGTGTCCGTCTACGGCACCGAACGCGTCTTCCTCGACGGCGACGACACGCCCTGGTCGAAGGCGCTGCTCGCCGCCTCGTACGCCTCGCGCGGGCTGAAGATGCGCTTCACCTCGGGCTCCGGCGCCGAGGTGCTGATGGGGGCCGCCGAGGGGAAGTCCCTGCTCTACCTCGAGGCCCGCTGCCTCGCCGTGACTCGCGCCGCCGGCTCGCAGGGCACGCAGAACGGCGGCATCGACGGGATCAACGTGACCGGCTCCGTGCCGAACGGCATGCGCGAGATCCTCGCCGAGAACGTGCTCGCCGCCCTCTACGGCCTCGAGACCTGCACCGGCAACGACACGCAGATGAGCGCGTCGGACATCCGCCGGACCGCGCACACGCTGCCGCTGCTTCTGGCCGGCTCCGACTTCCTGTTCTCGGGGTTCGGGTCGATCCCCACGTACGACAACGCCTTCGGTCCCTCGAACTTCAACGCGGAGGACATCGACGACTACCTGATGATCCAGCGCGACTGGGGCTTCGAGGGCGCCCTGCGCTCGAGGGACGACGCCACCCTCCTGCCGCTGCGCCGCCGTGCCGCCGAGGCCTGCCGCGCCGTCCTCGAGGAGCTCGAGCTGCTCGCCTTCGACGACGCCGAGGTTGAGCGTGTCGTGCACGCGCACGGCAGCCTCGACGTGGCCCAGGATCAGACGGACGCGACCGCCGAGGCCGGCGACGCGATCATCGAGCGCGGCATCACCGCGATCGACGTGGTGCGCGCGCTCGCCGCGCGCGGCTACGACGTCGAGGCCGAGCGCGTCCTCGAGATGACCCGCCAGCGGCTGTTCGGGGACCACCTGCAGACCTCGGCGATCTTCGACGAGGAGATGCGCGTCCTCAGCGCGCTGACGGACCCCAACGACTACGCGGGGCCGGGCACCGGCTACCGGCTTTCGCCGGAGCGCCAGAGCGAGGTCGCGCGCGTCCGCCAGGAGCGCACGCACACCGAGCTGCTGGCCGAGCAGGCGCCGCACGCGGGCTGCGTGATCCTCGACGAGACCGGGCCCGCGGCCTCGCGCCCGCGGCCGGACGAGGTCGTGATCGGCATCTCCCCCGCCTTCGGCACCGACGTCTGGCTGACCCTCTCGGGCGTCACCGTCGGCGAGGCGCTGCGGCAGATGCTCGCCGGCATCGAGGAGGAGGGCGTCGAGGCGCGCGTCGTCCGGATCACCCACTCGCTCGACCTCGGCATGGTCGGCTGGACCGCGGCCAACCTGTCGGGCAGCGGCATCGCGCTCGGCATCCAGGGCAAGGGCACCGCCCTCATCCACCGCGCCGACCTGCCGACGCTCGCCAACCTCGAGCTGCTCAGCGTCGCGCCCCTGATCGGCGCCGACCTCTACCGCGCCCTCGGCCGCAACGCGGCGCGCCACGCCCGCGGCGAGAAGCCGGCGCCCGTCATCCTGCCCGAGTCGAGCACCGCCATGGGCCCCCGCTACCACGCCAAGGTGGTGGCCCTGATCACCCGGGAGAGCGCCAATCTCCGCCCGGGACCGCCCCAGGAGGTGCGCGTCACGTGGCCGAGCTGAGCTACCCCCTCGGCGAGCACCACCGCTCCGACGTGCGTGCCCAGAGCGGCCGCACCGCCGACGAGCTGACCGTGGAGGCCATCCGCGCTGGCCGCATCAGCGCGGCCGACGCCGCCGTCGATCCCGAGACCCTGCGCCGCCAGGCGGACTTCGCCGAAGCCGGCGGCAACCCCCAGCTGGCCGAGAACCTGCGGCGCGGCGCGGAGCTCGCGACCTTCCCCGACGACGACGTCCTGCGCTTCTACGACGCCCTCCGTCCCGGACGCTCGTCCGCATCGGAGCTCGAGTCGATCGCCGTCGAGCTCGCAGCGGGTGGAGCCGAGCGCTGCGCCGCGCTCGTGCGCGAGGCCGCTGCTCAGTACGTGCGCCGCGGGCTGATCTCCTGACGTGATCGTCGCGGGCGTCGACGTCGGCAACGCCACCACCGAGGTGGCGATCGCGCGGATCACCCCGGGACGCGAGCCGGAGTTCCTGAGCGTGCTGCGCGGACCGACGACCGGAGCGAAGGGCACGGCGGCATCGGCCGACGGCGTCCTGGACCTCGTCGACCGCGCCTGCCGCCGGCTCGGCGAGGAGCCGGCCCGCATCCTCCTCGCCGACCTCCCTCCGGTCGAGCCGGGCCGACGCGAGCTATCGGCGGCCGAGGACCGCGCCCGCGGCGGGGGCGCGGGCGCTGGCGAGCAGGTCCATCGCCGCCGGGACTTCGCCCGACTGGCATTTGTCTTC
>JBMTER010000185.1:0-3238 GCA_049433345.1 Gaiellales bacterium
ACGAACTTGTAACCCGAGACCTGGTGCCGTGAGAACGTACCCATCAGGTCCGAAACCACGCCGAAGGCTGGCAGCACCATGATGTAGACGGCCGGGTGCGAGTAGAACCAGAAGATGTGCTGATAGGCGATCGCGCTGCCACCGCCGGCGATGGTGAAGAAGTTCGTGCCCATCTCGCGGTCGAACATCGCCATGAACATCGCGCCGGCCACGAAGGGGGTGGCGGCCACGACCAGCGCGGAGGTCGCGAGGTTCGCCCAGACGAGCAGGGGCATGCGGAACAGCGTCATGCCCGGCGCGCGCATCGCCACGATCGTGACGAGGAAGTTGACGGCCGTGGCGATCGACGAGCTGCCGGCGATGATGACGCCGATCTGGAACAGCGTCCCCCCGAACGGGCTCTGCTCGGACAGCGTGGGGTAGCCGGTCCAGCCGTTGTCGAACGAGCCGAACGCGAACGACGAGAGCAGCGTGAAGGACGCGATCGGCAGCAGCCAGAACGAGACGGCGTTGACGCGCGGGAAGGCCATGTCGGGGGCGCCCAGCATCAGCGGGATCACGTAGTTGCCGATGCCGGCGAAGACCGGGACCATGAAGACGAAGATCATGATCACGCCGTGCTGCGAGATCAGCGCGTTGTACTGCTGATCCGTCAGCACCTGGGTTCCCGGGTTGGCCAGCTCGGCGCGGAAGATCATCGCGAACATGCCGCCGATCAGGAACATCAGGAACGTGAACGCGATGTACTGGATCCCGATCACCTTGTGATCGGTGTTGAACTTGAAGTAGTCCCGCCACGAGTGGGCTCCGTGCTGGGAGTGGTCGTGCGGGTCGATGTCCTTGCCGATGATCCACGGCCACCAGTAGTCGAATCCGCCGATGCCGACGATGAAGCCGACCGCGCCGAAGATGTACGCGACGACGAGCATCGTCGACCACTGCAGCACCGGATCCATGCCGAACAGCTCACGGGCCGATGCGGCGACGAGCACCGCGAGCAGCGCGAAGAGGGGGGACGTCCAGAGGCAGCGCGCCAGGTTGGGCTTGAGTGCTGTGGTCATCGGATTCCCCCCGGGATGATGCTGATCTCGTGGAGGCCGGGCATCACGCGGCCTCCTCCGCCGTCGCCTGGTCGGCCTCCGCCTTGCGCTCGGCGATCCACGCCGCGAAGTCGGCCGCCGAGACGACCCGCACCTTGGGGATGATGGATCCCTCGATGGCGCTGTTCATCCCGGTGTGTCCGGCGCCGCACAGGAACGCGCAGACGACGTCGAATTCGCCGACCTTCGACGGCGTCACCGATGCGTAGTTGGTCTGCGTCGGCAGCGTCGACATCTGGAACCGCCACGCGGGCACCCAGAACGCGTGCATCACGTCGTTCGACGTCAACACGAAGGCGATCGGCTCGCCGACCGGCACCACCAGCTCGCTCTGCTCGGTGAGCCCGATGTCCTCGTTCATGTAGTCGAACTTCCATCCGAACTGGTAGCCGACGATGTGGATCTTCTGCCCCTCCCGCTCGCCGGCCGCGTAGACGTCGTCCTTCGCGAGGACGTACCAGCCGCCGAACGCGCAGGCCAGGACGATCACGAACGGGATGGCGGTCCACAGCACCTCGAGCCACGTGATGCCGTGCACGTTCTTGCCCTCGCGCTCGTCGTTCGGCCGGGCGCGGAAGCGGTGGACCGCGACGAGCAGGAAGACCGTCACGATCGCGAAGATGATCCCGGAGAAGCCGAGGAAGAAGATGTACAGGTAGTCGATGTTGGTCGCCTGCTCGGAGGCCTGCTCCGGCAACGTCATCGTGAGGATCAGCAGGACGCTGATGACGGCGCCGACGACCGTGCTGATGATCGCGAGGGGGAGGACCCCGACCTTCTTCACCGATCTGAGCCTTTCGGAGCGCACCCGCGAGCGCGAGCGCGACGATTCACACCCGGCATCCTATCCACGCCGCCGGACGAGCCGCAACATCGCATCAATCGGTACGTTCCCTCGGCGAACGGGCCGATTCGACACGGGGGACACAGGCGCTATGCTGGGCGCGCGTCGATGGCGGCGCGAAGCCACGGAGGACTCTCGACAGCGATGAGCGCAGAGCACACCACCGGCGCGGGCGAGACCGTCGCCGAGCCGATGACCCCGCTGGACTACGCCCAGGACCGTCTGGAGGAGCGCGACTCCGGCGTCGCCTCGGTTTCGGCCCTGCTCAGCGGCCTCGGCGCCGGACTCGGGGTGCTGGCGATCTACTTCGCGCCGATGATCCTCGGCTTCGTCGCGATCGGTGCCGCGATTCTCGGCCTCAGCATCGCCGGCGACCGCGACCGCTTCGCGAAGATCGCCTTGATCGTGGCCGCCGTCGGCTGGCTGCTCGGCTCCGTGATCTCGGTGTTCACCGGCTGGAGCCCGCTGTCCCTCAAGATGGGCTGATCCGGAGCCGACGTCAGTCGGCGACCAGCGCGATCACGAGGAACCCGACGGCGTAGACCACGAGCGCGCCGACCAGGATCGTCAGCAGCGGCAGGGACGTGGCGATCACGAGCGCGCCTGCGATCGCGCCGAGCGCGACGGCGAGCACGACGGCGACCTCGAACAGCGCTCGGCGGTCCTGCTCGAGCGTACCGCTCACCGGACGCTAGGCGCGGTCGGCGGGCGGCTCGTCCGCTGCCGGCAGGGCGGTCGACTCCTCAGCCGCGGGCGCGGCCGCGTCGGACTCGCCCTCGATGCCCGCCCGGAACTCCTGCGCGGTCTCGCCGAGCATGTCGACCCGTTGCGACGCGGCCTCCTTGGCCGACTGCGCGGCGCGGCCGATGGCGGTCTGCGGCTCGTACGCGCCGGCCTCGTCGTCACCGGCGACCCCGGCACGGACGTCGCGCGCGGTGTCGCCGACGCTCTTGGCCGCGCGTCCGAGCGCGGTCTGCGGCTCCGCGCCGGCGGCGGACGCCTTCGCATCATCGGCCAGGCCGGCGATCTCCTCGCGCGCCTCCTTGGCCGCGGCGACCGCGGCCGTCGCGCCCTCGGTGGCCTTCTCGCGGCCCGTGCGCGCCGCCCGATAGGCCGCGGAGTTCTCGTCGACGGGCTCGGCGTAGCTCGACTGCAACTCGGCGGCGGCGCCCTTGACCGCGTCGCCGGTGTCCTTGACGCGGTTCGCGCCCTTGCGGAACAGCTTCTTGCTGCCGCCGACGCCGAACACGAGGAAGCCGATCGCCACCACGATCAGGATCTGCCAGAGCGAGAG
>JBMTER010000186.1:0-3213 GCA_049433345.1 Gaiellales bacterium
GGCCGCTCCCATCGTGTGGTCGACGCCGACCGCGGCACGTCGCTGCGCTGTCGGGTGCGCGTGTCGGGACCCGGTGGACGTGCCCGTTCGACGAGTCCGCCGATCGCGATCGCGGGCTAGCCGACGTCCTCGGGATCGGGCACGGTGCTGCGCCGCGCGACGCCATCGGCGTGCGCCGCCTCGGACACGGCCAGGGCCACGCTCTCCACGACCTTGCGGTTGAAGACGCTCGGCACGATGTACTCGGGCGCGAGCTCCTGGGGGGTGATCACGTCGGCGATGGCCTCCGCGGCGGCCAGCTTCATGCCCTCGGTGATGCGGCGCGCGCGCACGTCGAGGGCGCCACGGAAGATGCCGGGGAATGCGAGCACGTTGTTGATCTGGTTCGGATAGTCGCTGCGGCCGGTCGCCATCACCGCGGCCAGGCCCTCGACGGCATCCGGGGTGATCTCCGGGGTGGGGTTCGCCATCGCGAAGACGATCGGGTCGGACGCCATGGAACGCACCATCTCGGGCGTGATCACGCCGGGCCGGGAGACGCCGATCACGACGTCGGCATCGCGCATGGCGTCGGCGGCCCCGCCGGTCAGCCCGAGCGGGTTCGTGCGCTCGGCGTAGGCGCGCAGCGTGTCGTCCAGGTCGGGGCGGCCGCGATGCACGATCCCGCCGATGTCGACGCCGACGATCTGCGTCACGCCCGCGGCGAGCAGCATGTCCGTGATCGCCGAGCCGGCGGCGCCGGTGCCGATCACGACGATGCTGACCGATCCGAGCTCCTTGTCGACGACGCGCAGCGCGTTGCGCAGCGCCGCGAGCACCGTGACCGCGGTCCCGTGCTGGTCGTCGTGGAAGACGGGGATGTCGACGAGCTCCTGCAGCCGGCGCTCGATCTCGAAACAGCGAGGCGCTGAGATGTCCTCGAGGTTGATGCCGCCGAAGCCGGGCGCGAGCGCTGCGGCGGAGCGGATGATCTCGTCGACGTCGGTGGTGGCGAGGCAGATCGGCCAGGCGTCGACGCCGCCGAACTCCTTGAACAGCATCGCCTTGCCCTCCATCACGGGCAGCGCGGCCTCCGGGCCGATGTCGCCGAGTCCGAGCACCGCGGTCCCGTCGGTGACGACGGCGATCGCGTTGCCCTTCGCGGTCAGGTTCCAGACGCGTTCCGGCTCCTCGGCGATCGCCTGGCAGACGCGGGCGACGCCCGGCGTGTAGGCCATCGACAGATCGTCGCGGGTGCGTACCGGGATCTTCGGCTGCATCTCGATCTTGCCGCCCTTGTGCATCAGGAAGGTGCGGTCCGAGACGTTGACGATGCGGATGCCCTCGATGGCGCGGATCGCATCGACGACGCGGCGGCCGTGCTCCTCGTCGGCGCAGAGCACGCTGATGTCGCGCACGACGTGGCCCGCGTCGACGCGGACGAGGTCGATGGCGCCGAGGATCGCATCCGCCTCACCGACGGCTGCGGCGACGCGGGCGAACTGCCCGGGCTCATGGGGGATCACCGCGCGGATCGTCAGGCTGTACGACGCGGAGTGATGGACGGCCACGCGTCCAGCGTAGCGTGGAGCGGGCCGACTACCCTCCAGCGCATGGTGAAGAAGGCCTCCGAACTCGACCTGGGTGACGAGCCCGCGCGCGCGTCGCGCCTCTTCCTCGTCGACGGCAACTCGCTGGCGTACCGGGCCTTCTTCGCGCTGCCCGAGGACTTCGCCACCAGCGAGGGGTTCCCGACCGGGGCCCTGTTCGGGTTCGCCAGCATGCTGATGAAGCTGCTGCAGGACTACCGCCCGCAGGGCGTCGTCGTCTGCTGGGACGAGAAACCCACCGAGCGTCTCGCCCTCCACGAGGGCTACAAGGCGTCGCGCAAGCCGACGCCGGAGCTGCTCAAGGAGCAGCGGCCGCACTTCCCCGAACTGGTCGACGCCTTCGGCTACCGCAACCTGTCGGTGACGGGGCGCGAGGCCGACGACGTGATCGGAACCCTCACCCGGATCGCCGACGAGCGGGGTGTTCCGACCTGCGTCGTGTCGACGGACCGGGACGCCTTCCAGCTCGTGTCGGATGGCGTCTGCCTGATGATGACGCCACGCGGCATCACGGACGTGCTGGTCTACACACCGGAGCGCGTCGCCGAGCGCCTGGGAGTGCCGCACACCGCCGTACCGGACCTGATCGGCCTCAAGGGCGACACCTCGGACGACATCCCGGGAGTACCGGGCATCGGCGACAAGACGGCCGCCGACCTGCTGGCCCGCTACGGGACGCTCGAGGGCGTCTACGAACACGTCGACGAGATCACGGGGCCGAAGCGCCGCCAGAGCCTGATCGACCACCGCGACGAGGCGTTCCGCTCGCGCGAGCTCGGCACGATCGTGCGCGACATCCCGGAGCTCGCCGGCTTCGATCCGGCGGCCGAGCTGGATCGGCCACCGGATCGCTCGCGCCTCGCCGAGCTGTTCCGCCGCTGGGAGATGCACGGATTGCTGCGGCGGCTCGAGGACCTCGACGACGCCCTGCCCGCCCTGACCCTGGAGGCGGACGCGCAGGCTCCCGCCGGTCCGGTCCTCACCGGGCAGCCGGCCGACGCGGCGGTTCTCGCCGGAGCGCTCGCCGACGCCGACGAGGCGGGTATCGCGATCGGCGACGACACGCTCGCCGTCGCGACGGAGCAGGGCCAGTGGGTCGCCGACCTCGACGCGCCCGGGCTCGCGGCGCTCCTCGACGGGCCCGGACTGATCGCGCACGACGCCAAGCGCACGCTGCGCGCGGTCGGCGCCGAGCGCGTCGCACCCGCGTTCGACACCGCGCTTGCCGCATACCTGCTCGACCCCGGGCGCAGCGGGTACGCCGTCGACGACCTGCTGCGCGAGCACGCGCTGCGCGTCGAGGCCGCCGGAGTGGGGGCCGACGCCGTCCGCGAGGCGGTCGGGGTGCGCCTGCTGCGCCCGGCGCTGACCGATCGCCTGCGCGAGCGCCGGCTGCTTGCGCTGCTGGCCGACCTGGAGCTGCCGCTCGTGCCCGTGCTGGCGGAGATGGAACGCGTCGGCATCGCGATCGACGCGGAGCTGCTCGGCGACATCGCCGACCGCTGCCAGGCCGAGGCGGACGCGCTCGAGGCGGAGGCGCACCGGATGGCGGGCGGCCCGTTCGCGCTCGGCTCGCCGAAGCAGCTCGGCGAGGTCCTCTTCGGCACCCTCGGGCTGCCGGTGG
>JBMTER010000187.1:0-3223 GCA_049433345.1 Gaiellales bacterium
GACTCATCACGACCCCCCCCCGGGCGAGCGCCCGCTAGCGCACGGTCGCGCTGCCGATCACGGCCCTGCCGGCCTTGACGACGTAGCCGCCCTTCTTGATGAAGGCGACGCTGACCGTGTTACGGCCCTTCCTGACGGCGAAGGTGCCGACCTTCCTGAGCTTCTTGGTGCCGCCGAGCACGGTCACCCGGCCCTTGGCGGCCTTGACCTGCTTGGCCGTCAGCTTGAAGGTCAGGGCCACCTTGCGGCCGCGGACCTTGGCCTGCACGGCCTTGTTCTTCTTGGCCGTGTAGTTCGGGCTCGAGAACGGCACCGTGCCGATGTCGACGACGATGCCGACGCCCGCGACGGGCGTCGTGGTGGCGACGACCGGAGTCGTCGACCCGCTCTCGGTTCGAGTGATCTGGATCGCGCCCTGGATCAGGGCGGGGTCCGAGCCGCTGGAGACGCCGAAGCCGAGCTGCGCCCAGGCGTCGGGCAGCATCATCCGCAGGTTGCCGACGTTCGTGGTCACGGTGTTGCCGGCTCCCGCGTAGTACTGGCTGTAGTTGCCCATGCCCATCTGCAGGGACGGCCCGCCGCCCTGGTTCGAGTACATGAAGCTCCAGCGTGGCGTGTTGGTCGCCTCGAACCACATGCCGCGCTGCTCCTCCGACCCCTTGCCGAGCGTGGCGGCGAAGCGGGCCCGGACGGAGAACTGCAGGCCGATTGTCGAGACCTGGGCGATCGGGCCGCCCGGCCCGAACTGCCCGCTGTCGCCGTAGCCGTTGGCCTGCCCGTTGCCCCAGCTGTCGAGGCCGCCGAACTGGGCGTAGTACGTCGACGCGTCGACGGCGAGCGCGTTGTAGTCGGGCGGCAGCCCGTTCGGCCACTGCTCGGGGGTGTTGACGTTGGCCCGCGGGTAGCCCGTGACGGTCAGGGTGTTGCCGTTGAGCGAGATGCCGGTACTGCCCTCGAGCCGGCCGTTCGTGGTGAACCAGTAGGCGTTCTGGGCGGCGTACGAGCCGTCCGACGGCAGCTGGATGGTGGCCACGATCTTCGTGCTCTCGGTCACCGCGGGCTGGTCGGTGTACGCGGGGTTGAACTTCTGCGCGAAGGCGGCGTGGTCGAGGAACCACGGCGCCGTGCCCACGACGCTGAACCAGCCCGACTGGGGCCCGGCACCCGTGTAGTCGCGTTCGATGCGCAGGTCCCACGGGTACAGGCAGTTGGTGCCGTCGAGTTGGCCGTTGCCGGTCGACATGGAGTAGTACAGCTTGCCCATGCCCGGCTTCGAGCCGGGGATGGCGACCCCGTCGACGGTGACGCTGGTGACGGTCGGCAGGGTGCCGCCGGCGGGTGGGCCGCAGTCGCCCTGGCGCGCCTGCGCCGAGCCGGCATGGCGGGCCGCGGCGCCCGGTACCGCGGTGACGATCGCCGCGAGGGCGATCAGGGTCAGGATGATCGGACGTCGCGTCGGAGCTCCCCTCTCATGCGCGGATCGTGGCGGGGCGATGCTACACCTGCCACAAGGTGCTGTCGCCTCATCCGGTACGCCGCGGCGGCGCGTATGGCCTACCGTACGCCCGGAAGTCGAACCCGAACCCCCGGAGACCATGAGCGCCACCGCCATCCCCACCGCCGCCTCCGTCGCCGACGCCGTCGCGCGCCTCAACCCGGAGGGCCGCGCCTTCATCGACGGTGCGTACGTCGACGCCCTCAGCGGCGAGACGTTCGACTGCGTCTCCCCCATCGACGGCAGCGTGATCGCGCAGATCGCCGCCTGTGACGCGGCTGACGTGGACCGCGCCGTCAAGGGCGCCCGCACCGCGTTCGAGAAGGGCGTCTGGTCGAAGGCCGCGCCGGCGAAGCGCAAGCGCACGCTGATCCGCTTCGCGGAGCTGATCCGCGAGCACGCCGACGAGCTGGCGCTGCTCGAGACGATCGACATGGGCAAGCCGATCTCCGATAGCCGCCAGATCGACGTCCCCGGCGCCGCCAAGTGCATCACCTTCTACGGCGAGTGCGCCGACAAGGTGTCCGACGAGATCGCCCCGACCGACCCGTCGGCGGTCGCGATGGTCGTGCGCGAGCCGCTCGGCGTGATCGGCGCCGTCGTGCCGTGGAACTTCCCGCTGATGATGGCGGCCTGGAAGCTCGGGCCCGCGCTCGCCACCGGCAACTCGGTGGTGCTCAAGCCGGCCGAGCAGTCGCCCCTGACCGCGATCCGGATCGCGCAGCTCGCCGTCGAGGCCGGGATCCCCGAGGGCGTCCTGCAGGTCGTGCCGGGCTTCGGCGAGACCGCCGGCCAGGCGATCGGCCTGCACATGGACGTCGACATGGTCGCCTTCACCGGCTCGACCGAGGTCGGCAAGTACTTCATGCGCTACTCCGGCGAGTCGAACCTCAAGCGGGTCTCGCTCGAGTGCGGGGGCAAGACGCCGCACATCATCCTCCCGGACTACCCCGACCTCGACAGGGCCGCCGAGGCCGTCGCGTGGGGCATCTTCTTCAACCAGGGCGAGGTCTGCAACGCGGGCTCGCGCCTGCTCGTCCACGCGGACGTCCGCGACGACTTCATCGCCCGCGTGGCGAAGGTCGCGCAGGGCATCCAGCCCGGCAACCCGCTCGACCAGGGCACGAAGATGGGCGCGATGGTGGACAGCACGCAGATGGACCGCGTGCTCGGCTACATCGACGCCGGCAGGGCCGACGGCGCCACCGTCGCATTCGGCGGCAATCGGGTGATGCAGGACACGGGCGGCTGCTTCATCGAGCCGACGATCTTCGCGGACGTCACGAACGACATGAAGATCGCCCAGGAGGAGATCTTCGGGCCGGTCCTGTCGGCCCTGACCTTCACCGAGGTCGACGAGGCCGTCCGCATCGCCAACGACACCGTCTACGGCCTCGCGGGCGCGCTCTGGACCCGCGACATCTCGACCGCCCACAGGGTGGCGCGCGACATCAAGGCCGGCGTCGTCTGGGTCAACTGCTTCGACGCGGGCGACATCACGACGCCGTTCGGCGGCTTCAAGCAATCCGGCTTCGGCCGCGACAAGTCGATGCACGCGATGGAGAAGTACACCGACCTGAAGCTGATCTGGCTGCAGCTCGACTGAGCCGGAGGGCGCCGCGGTGCTGATCGCCGACGGCTGGACGCACGCGGAGGCGGGCCGCTCGCGCGGCGGCCTGCCCCTGTCCGTCTACGTGCCCGCGGGCGCGATGCGGGTCGAGGGGCTCC
>JBMTER010000188.1:0-3216 GCA_049433345.1 Gaiellales bacterium
GCCTGGTAGGGGCGATCGGCGAGGTCGACGCCGTCATCCTCAACGACGGCGAGGCGCGCCAGCTGACGGGCGAGGCGACGCTGGTCAAGGCGGCGCGCGCGATCAGCGCGCTCGGCCCGCGGATCGTCGTGATCAAACGTGGCGAGTACGGCGCGGCGCTGTTCGTCGACGACCGCTTCTTCGGCGTCCCGGGCTACCCGCTCGAGGAGGTCTTCGACCCGACGGGGGCGGGCGACTCGTTCGCCGGCGGCTTCGTCGGCTACCTCGCCGCCTCGGGCCAGACCCGGCCCGACGTCGAGCACCTGCAGCGCGCCGTCGCGTACGGCTCGATCGTGGCCTCCTTCAACGTGGAGGAGTTCGGCACGGAGCGCGTGCAGCGCCTCGGCCGCGACGAGGTCGAGCAGCGCGTGCGCGACTTCCACGCGATGACCTCGTTCGCGCTGGCCTGAGGCCGCGCATCTGCCGGGGCGGGCGGCCGGCGGTTGGTAGCCTGCGCTGCGTGAAGGTCCACCTCCCCGACGGCACCGAGCTCGAGCTCCCCGACGGCGCGACGGGGCTCGACTGCGCCCGCGCGATCGGCGAGCGCCTCGCGAAGGCCACGGCGGCCGTCGAGGTCGACGGCGAGCTGCGCGACCTGCGCCTGCCCCTGCCGGACGGCGCGCACGTGCGCATCATCCGCGTCGGCGATCCGGAGGCCCTGCCGGTCCTGCGCCACTCGACGGCGCACGTGCTCGCGGAGGCCGCCCGCCACGTCTTCCCCGGCGTGAAGATCTCGATCGGACCGGCGATCGACAACGGCTTCTACTACGACTTCGACTTCCCCGAGCAGATCGGCGAGGCCGACCTCAAGCGCCTCGAGGACGAGATGCGCCGGATCCTCAAGCAGCGGCACGCGTTCACCCGCGAGACGACCGAGCGCGAGGAGATCCGCAGCCGCTTCGTCGCCGAGGACGAGGCGTACAAGGTCGAGCTGATCGACGACCTGCCCGCCGACGAGCCCCTGACGGTCTACACGCAGGACGACTTCACGGACCTCTGCCGCGGACCGCACCTGCAGGACACCGGGCCGATCAAGGCCTTCAAGCTGACGCACCTGGCTGGCGCCTACTGGCGCGGCGACGCGACGCGGCCGATGCTGACGCGCGTCTACGGGACGGCCTTCTTCGAGCAGGCCGACCTCGACCAGCACCTGCACAACATCGAGGAGGCGCTCAAGCGCGACCATCGCCGCCTCGGACGCGAGCTCGACCTCTTCTCCTTCAACGACGCCTCGCCGGGTGCGCCCTTCTGGCACCCGAAGGGCATGGTCGTCTGGAACACGCTCGTCGACATGTGGCGCGACGAGAACGGGTCGCGCGGCTACCAGGAGGTGAAGACGCCGATCCTGTACGCGTCCGACCTCTGGAAGACGTCCGGTCACTGGGACAAGTTCCGGGACAACATGTACCTGCTCGAGATCGAGGAGCGCGCCTTCGGCATGAAGCCGATGAACTGCCCGGCGCACTGCCTGATCTTCAAGAGCGAGCGGCGCTCGTACCGCGAGCTGCCGCTGCGCATGAACGAGGTCGGGCTCGTGCACCGGCACGCGCCGTCCGGCACCCTGCACGGGCTGATGCGGGTGCGCCACATCACGCAGGACGACGCGCACCTCTTCATCACCGTGGACCAGATCGAGGCGGAGGTGCAGGGCGTGCTCGGCTTCGCCCTCGACCTTTACGAGCTGTTCGCGATGGAGTACCGGATCGAGCTGTCGACACGACCCGAGGTGCGGGTCGGCGACGACGCGATCTGGGACAAGGCGGAGGAGTCGCTGCATCGCGTCCTGCAGGCGCGCGGCATCGACTACCGGGTCAACGAGGGCGACGGCGCCTTCTACGGCCCGAAGATCGACCTGCACCTGACGGACTCGCTGGGGCGCTCGTGGCAGTGCGGCACGGTCCAGCTCGACTTCAACCTGCCGGAGCGCTTCGAGCTCGCCTACACGGGCTCCGACGACCGCGACCACCGGCCCGTGATGATCCACCGCGCGCTGCTCGGCAGCTTCGAGCGCTTCATCGGCATCCTGATCGAGCACTACGGCGGCGCCTTTCCGCTCTGGCTCGCGCCCGTGCAGGCCGTCGTGCTGCCGATCTCCGACCGCCACGTCGAGGCGGCCGAGCTCGCCTGCGCGACCCTCGAGGCGTCCGGCCTCAGGGCCCACGTCGATGCGCGCGGCGAGTCGATCGGCAAGCGCATCGCCGAGGCCGAGACGCAGAAGGTACCGGCGATGCTCGTGATCGGCGACCGCGAGGCGGAGGCCGGCGCGGCCGCCGTGCGCCGCCACGGGGGCGTCGACCTCGGCACCCAACCCGTGGCGCAGGTCGTCGAGGCGCTCGTGCAGGAGCGCGACGCCCGCGCCGTGTACGGCGCGTAGCCCGCGCCGACCCGTCCGGAATGCGGCGCATTCCGCTGAACGATGCGGGTACGGGGCGGGGGAAGGGCGGTCGTAGCGTGCTACGATCGCCCGCGTCGGTCGCCTTCGAGGCGCCGGCGAAGCACCCGTTGACCGATCGGAGAACGACACCCTTGCGCACGGAGCAGCAGTCTTGAGGCCTCGCCGCGGATTCGACCGCCCGCCGGACGAACCGCGTATCCGCATCAACGAGGCCATCCGGGTACCGCAGGTGCGCCTGATCGGCGCAGATGGTGAGCAGATCGGGGTCAAGGATCGCGACGACGCGCTCGAGTACGCCTGGAACCTGAACCTCGATCTGGTCGAGGTCGCGGCCGACGCGCGCCCGCCCGTCTGCCGCGTGCTCGACTACTCGAAGTACAAGTACGAGCAGGAGCAGAAGGCCAAGCTCGCGCGCAAGCACCAGAACGTGATCGTGATCAAGGAGATCAAGCTGCGCCCGAAGGTGGGGCAGCACGATTACGAGACCAAGCGCGGCCACGTGATCCGCTTCCTCAAGAACCGCGACAAGGTCAAGGTCACGATCATGTTCCGCGGACGCGAGATGACGCATCCCGAGCGCGGCCGCGACCTGCTGCTGCGCCTCGCCGAGGACCTCAAGGAGCTCGCGGTCATCGAGTCGGAGCCCCTGCAGGACGGCCGCAACATGGTGATGATGCTGGCCCCGTCGAAGGCCCTGATGAAGGAGGACGGCGCCAAGGGCGAGGAGGGCGAGGACGGCGAGCGCCCGGCCAAGGCGACGCCCGCACCGGCGGCGGCCAAGC
>JBMTER010000189.1:0-3214 GCA_049433345.1 Gaiellales bacterium
CCGCGGCGGGGCTCGCTGCGCGCGAGCCGCCCGGCGCGCGTCGCCGGCACGACGCTGGCGAGGGGCCGCGCCGGCGGCGAGGCGATCGCGCTGTCGATGGCGACGGGGTCGATCGCCTTCGTCCCGAACCCCCTCGACGGCTACTTCTTCTTCCTGGAGCCGGTGCGCACGCTCGCCTCCTCGATCGTCGACTACTCCGAGGGCTTCGAGTCGCCCGAGCTGAAGGCGAACCTGTTCGCCTTCGGCGTGATCCTGCTGATCACCACCGCCGCGCTGACCATCGGGGCCAAGATCGCCTCGCGCGCGACCGAGAAGAAACTGGGCGGCAGCTGACATGCCGGTCCGTCTGAGCGACCGCCTCGGCGTCGCCGTCGCCTACGGGGCGGGCGGCGTCCTGATCATCGCCGTCTCCGTCCTGATGCTGTGGCTGATCGTGCAGGGCCTCGGCACGATCTCGTGGGACTTCGTGACCGGCGAGCCCGCGCCGGGCTCGCTCGAGCAGGGCGTCTCCGGCGGCATCCTGCCGGCGATCGTCGGCACGCTGCTCGTGGTCGTGTTCGGCATGGCCGTCGCGATCCCGCTCGGGCTCGGCGTCGCGATCTTCCTGACCGAGTACCGCCAGCCGAGCTGGCTGGCGAAGGGCACGGACACCGCGATCGACCTGATCTTCGGCGTGCCGAGCATCGTGTTCGCGCTGTTCGGCCTCGCGATCTTCTCGCAGGGCTGGCTGGCATGGCTCTCGAACCCGGTCGGCGACACGGGCATGGCGACGGCGCAGTCCTTCTTCTGCTCGTCCCTGATGATGGCCCTGATCGGCCTGCCGCCCGTCGTGCGCTCGAGCCAGGCCGCCATCCTCGGCGTGCCGAACCAGCAGCGCGAGGCCGCCTACGCGCTCGGCAAGGGACGGCTGACCACCATCCGCCGGATCGTGGTGCCCGGCGCCCGCCCCGGCATCGCCACCGGCATCGTCCTCGGCATCGGCCGCATCGCCGGGGACACCGCGATCGTCTGGATCCTGCTCGGCGGCGCCGTTCTGCAGGCGCCCCCCGACGGCTGGTACCTGCCGTGGAACCTGCTCGACTTCCTGCGCAGCGAGGGCTCGACCCTGACCACGTACATCTTCTTCTCCTCCCCGGCCGGCGAGGGCAACTCGCCCGGCCAGGCGTACGGCGCGGCCTTCGTCCTGATGGTCGTGATCCTCTTCGTCAACATCGCGCTGATCCGGCTGAGTCGGCGCAGGATCGGAAAGCGGTGAACCCCATGGACGCGAAGGACGACGAGCAGCGCCTCGACGAGCGCGCCCGCGCAGCCGAGTGGCGCCATGCCCTCGACCGCAGCGCGGACGCGCGAGCCGCCGGGAACCCCGCCGACCCGACGGCTCCGCCGACCCCCGCGCCCCCCCCCGGGCCGCCCCCCGACCCGCGGGCCGCCGGCGAACTCGCACCTTCCGGCGAGGCGGCCGCGGCACCGGCCCCGCCCGGATCGGCGCCGGTGATCGCCCCCGATCCGGGGACGCGCCCACCCGTGTCGCATCCGCCGCACGTCGCGGATCCGCGCGACCTCGTCCTCGCGGCGCGCGGGCTGCGCGTCGCCTTCTCGGGCAACGAGATCCTGCACGGGGTCGACCTCGACGCGCCGCGCGGCGGCGTGCTCGCCCTCGTCGGCCCGTCGGGCTGCGGCAAGACGACGCTGCTGCGCTCCATCAACCGGCTGACGGAACTCGCGCCGACGGCGACGATCGGCGGCGAGATCCTGCTCGACGGCACCGACGTCTACGCGGGCGGTACGGATCTCAACCTGCTGCGCCGCCGCGTCGGCATGGTCTTCCAGCAGCCGAACCCGTTCCCGATGACGATCTTCGACAACGTCGCCTTCGCGATCCGCGAGCAGGCGAAGAAGCGCCCGGCGCGCTCCGAGCTGATGCCGCAGGTCGCGGACGTCCTGCAGCGCGCCGGCCTGTGGGACGAGGTCAAGGACAACCTCGACCGCAACGCGCTCTCCCTCTCGGGCGGCCAGCAGCAGCGCCTCTGCATCGCCCGCACCCTCGCGGCGAACCCCGAGGTGATCCTGATGGACGAGCCGTGCTCGGCGCTCGATCCGCGCTCGACGGCGCGCATCGAGGAACTGATCGTGCAGCTCGCGGGGTCGCTGACGATCGTGATCGTGACCCACAACCTCGCCCAGGCCAAGCGCATCGCCGACTACGCCGCCTACCTCCTCAACGGCGATCTGATCGAGCAGGGCCTCGCCCGGCAGGTGTTCGAGGACCCGGCCAACCAGTCGACGCGCGACTTCGTCGCCGGCATGTTCGGCTAGGAGCGCCGTGCGCCACCTGCTCGCCCTTCCGCTCCTCCTCGTCGCCGGCCTCGCGCTCGCGGGCTGCGAGAGCTCGTTCGACAAGGCCGCGAAGATCCGCGCCCAGGCCGGCGACGCCGCCAAGGCCGAGTCGATCGACGTCACCCAGGCGACGGGCGTGACAGCGGAGACCCTGGCCGTGCTGCCGTCCGCCGACGGCCTGATGGCCGCCGTCGTGATCCGCATCACGGGCAAGGGCACCGGTGGCGCGCTCCTGTGGGCGCCGATCGAGGTGCGCCTGCTCGACGCCGCCGGCACCGAGGTCGGCACGAACAACGTGCCCGGCGCCGACCCGACGCTGGTACACGTGCCGTCGCTCCTCGACGGCGGCGAGACCCTCTACGTCAACGACCAGATCGCCGTCACGGGCGAGCCCGCGACGGCCGAGGTCGTGGTCGGCGGCACCGCCGTCGCGACGGAGGTCGCGCAGGGTCTCGAGATCGCGAACGCCGCCGTCACGGAGGATCCATCGTTCGGCACGACCTGGACGGCCACCATCACGAACCAGACGCCGGTCCGCCAGGAGCAGGTGATCGTGCAGGCCCTCCTGCGTGATGGCGAGGAGATCGTCGGCGCGGGCATCGCGATCATCCCCGGCCTCGACCCCGGTGCCTCCTACGACGTGATGGGGTTCTTCACCGGCGGCCAGACGGGCGAGCTCGAGGTCTTCGCACCGGCGTCGAACGCCGACGACGGTCAGGGCGCGCCCCCGCCTGAGGGCGCGGGCGACGCCGGCGCCACCACCTGAGCGCCGCCGAGCCGGTGATAGCCTGAGCCCGTGCGGTTCCGCGCGCTCCTCCCCCTCGCGCTGGTCTGCGCGTCCCTCGCCGCCGCGGCGCCCGCGCCGGGCGCCCCCCGC
>JBMTER010000190.1:0-3163 GCA_049433345.1 Gaiellales bacterium
CCTCGGGCCTCCTGCCCCTGCCCACCGACGGCGAGCTCGCGCAGCGGCTCGCCCACCCGTCCCACGGCGTCCCGAAGACGTACCGCGCGCTCGTGCGCGGCCTGCCCGGTCCCGCGGCCGTGCGGAGGCTCGAGCGCGGCGTCGAGCTGGACGACGGGCGCACCCGGCCCGCCGAGGCGCGCGTGCTCCGGACGCGCTCGGGCGGCGCGGAGATCGAGCTCGTCCTGAAGGAGGGCCGCAACCGCCAGGTGCGACGCATGTGCGCGGCCGTCGGCCATCCGGTGCTCGAGCTGGAGCGCACGGCGTACGGGCCGCTCAAACTCGGCCGGCTCGCGGTCGGCGGGGTGCGCGAGCTGACGCCGCCCGAGCTGGCGGCGCTCCGGGCCGCGACAAGCGGAGGGCGCTAGCCCGAACGCCGGTATGCTTCGCGCCCATGAGCGCGAACGCCCCCGCCACCGGAGCACCCGAGCTGATCGTGGTGATGCGCGCCTCCGCCAGCGCGGAGGAGGTGCAGCACGTCGTCTCCCTGATCGAGGAGGCCGGCGCCGGCGTGCACGTGGACGCGGGCGGTGAGGGCACCGTGATCGGCGCCATCGGCGACCGCGCGATCGTCGCGGGCCTGCCGCTCGAGGCCGTCGCCGGCGTCGAGCGCGTCGTGCCGCTCCGCAAGGAGTACAAGCGCGTCTCGCGCGAGTTCCGCTCGCGCGACACCGTCGTCCGGATCGGCACGGCCGAGGTCGGCGGTGGCAGCTTCGCGATGATGGCGGGCCCCTGCTCGATCGAGTCGTACGAGCAGACGCTGGCCTCCGCGCAGGCGGTCAAGGCCGCCGGCGGCGCCGTCCTGCGCGGCGGCGCCTACAAGCCGCGCACCTCGCCGTACGCCTTCCAGGGCCTCGGCGTCGAGGGCCTGCGCATCCTGCGCCGGGTCGGCGACGAGGTCGGCCTGCCCGTCACCACCGAGCTGATGGACGCCCGCGACCTCGCGGACGTCGTCGAGCACGTCGACATGATCTGGATCGGCGCCCGCAACATGCAGAACTTCAACCTGCTCAGCGAGGTCGGCCGCTCCGGCAAGCCGGTGATGCTGAAGCGCGGCATGTCCGCCACGGTCGAGGAGCTGCTGATGGCGGCCGAGTACGTCGCCAAGGGCGGCTGCGACGACGTCATCCTCTGCGAGCGCGGCATCCGCACCTTCGAGAAGGCGACCCGCTTCACGCTCGACGTCAGCGCGATCCCCGTCCTCAAGGCGGAGACGCACCTGCCGGTCATCGTCGACCCCTCGCACGCCGCGGGCAAGCGCTCGCTGGTCCTGCCGCTCGCCCTCGCGGCGGTCGCGGCCGGGGCCGACGGCCTGATCGTGGAGACCCATCCGACGCCCGAGCACGCCCTGTCCGACGCGGCCCAGCAGATTCCGGCCGCCGAGTTCGGGGCGTTCGTGCAGGACGTCGAGCGGCTCGTCCAGGTCAGCGGCCGCACGCCGAGCCGGTAGGCGGCCGTGAAGGTCGCGATCGCCGGCCTCGGCCTGATGGGCGGCAGCCTCGGCATGGCGCTGCGCGCCGCCGGGCACCGGGTGGCGGGCTTCGACCGCGACCCGGCGGAGGCCGCGCTGGCCGTCGAGCGCGGCTGCGCCGATCACGCCGCGGACTCGCTCGTCGAGGCCGCGGCCGACGCGGACCTCGTCGTCGTCGCGACGCCCGTGTCGCAGATCGCGGGGCTCGTGGCGGAGGCGCTCGCCGCCAACCCGCGCGCGACCGTCACCGACATCGGCTCCACGAAGGGGCAGGTGATGGCCGCGGTGCCGGCGGACGGGCGCGCCCGTGTCGTCGGCGGACATCCGATCTGCGGCTCGGAGGCGCACGGCGCGGCGGCCGCGCGCGCCGAGCTGTACGCGGGCGCCACCTGGTTCCTGACGCCGACCCTCGAGACCGATCCCGAGCGCCTCGCGCAGGTGCACGCGCTGGTGGTCGCGGTCGGGGCGCGCCCCGTGGTGGTCGACGCCGACGCCCACGATCGCATCGTCGCCCTCACCAGCCACGTCCCGCACGTGCTCGCCAACGTGCTCGCGCTGCAGGTCGCCGAGGGCGACGTCGACGGGCACCGGCCGCTCGACTCGACCGGCGGCTCGTTCCGCGACATGACGCGCGTCGCGGGGGCCAACCCCGCGATGTGGATCGACATCCTGCTCGACAACCGCGCCGCCGTGCTGGCCGCGATCGAGGACGCGCGGGGCCGCCTCGGCGAGGTCGCGGACGCGCTCGAGCGCGGCGACGACGCGTACCTCGAACGCTGGATCGGCGGGGCCCGCGAGGCCCGTCGCGAGACGCTGGCGCGGGCGCACCACACGGCGCCCGCGGACCTCGTCGACCTGGTGGTGTCCGTCCCGGACCGGCCCGGCGCGATCTCCGCGATCGCGCTGGCCCTGTCGAAGAGCGGCATCGACATCGCGGAGTTCGCGCTCAGCCACAGCTCGCCCGAGGCGGGCGGCGAGATCCGCATCGTCGTGGCGGGGGACGGGCAGGCCGACCGCGCCGTCGAGGTGCTGCGGGCGGAGGGCTGCGCGGCGTTCCGGGCCGAGCCGGGCGGTGCCGAGTGAGCGAGCCCTGGCACGTCGCCCCGTCGGGGCCGCTCGTCGGCGAGCTCGCCGTCAACGGCGACAAGTCGGTCAGCCACCGCGCGCTCCTGATCGGCGCGCTCGCGGACGGCGCCGTCGACGTCGAGGGCTGGGGCGACTCGGCCGACACGCGCGCCACGCTCGAGGCGGTGCGCGCGCTCGGCGTCCGCGTGGACGAGCACGGCCACGGCCGCCTGACCGTGCACGGCGTCGGCCTGCGCGGCCTGAAGCCGCCCGTCGGCGCCGTCGACGTCAGGAACGCCGGCACCCTGATGCGCCTGCTGACCGGGATCTGCGCGCTGCAGCCCGCCGGCGTCTTCACCCTCGATGGCGACGATTCGATCCGCACGCGCCCGATGGAGCGCGTCGCCGCGCCCCTGCGGGCGATGGGCGCCGCGATCGAGACGACGGATGGCACGCCGCCCGTGACGGTGCGCGCCGGCGCGCCTCTCCACGGCATCGAGCACGAGCTGCCGATGGCCTCCGCGCAGGTCAAGTCGGCGCTCCTCCTCGCCGGCCTCGGCGCCGACGGCCCGACCACGGTCGTGGGGG
>JBMTER010000191.1:0-3160 GCA_049433345.1 Gaiellales bacterium
CCCCCCCCCCCCGCGCCCGCTCGGCACCTCCCCCAGGCCGCCACCATGGGCCGGAGCCGGGCCGGGCTCTCGACCGGGGCGGCGGCCCTGTCGGGCCGCGACCGGCTGATCACCTTCGACGTCGGCGGCACGTCCGCGGACATCGGCATCGTCACGCCCGACGGCGTCGCGGAGGCCTCCGCCCGCGACACCTGGGTCGGCGGCTACCCGCTGCTCGTGCCGATGCTCGACGTGCACGCGATCGGCGCCGGCGGCGGCTCGATCGCCTGCGTCGACGAGGGCGGCGCCTTCCGTGTCGGCCCCCGCTCGGCCAAGGCCCGCCCCGGCCCGGCCTGCTACGGCCACGGCGGCACGGAGCCCACGATCTCCGACGCGCACCTGGTGCTCGGCCGGCTCGATCCCGAGCGCTTCCTCGGCGGGCGCATGCGCCTCGACCCGGACGCCGCCCGGCGCGTGATCGAGCCGCTCGCCACGGAGCTCGGGATGGACCCCCTCGACGCCGCGCAGGGCATCCTCACCATCGCCAACGCGAACATGGCGCGCGCGATCCGCTCGCGCACGATCGAGAAGGGCCACGACCCGCGCGACTTCGCGCTCGTCGCCTTCGGCGGCGCGGGCCCCCTGCACGCCGCCGAGGTGGCGGACCTGCTCGGCGTGCCCGAGGTGCTGGTGCCGCCGTTCCCCGGCATCACGTCGGCCAACGGCCTGCTCACCAGCGACCTCAAGTACGACCTGATGCGCACCGTCTTCATGGTCGAGGGGCAGGTCGATCCCGCCCGCCTCAACCGCGAGCTCGACGACCTCGAGCAGACGCTGCGCGGCTGGCTCCACGAAGACGGCGTCGACGACCGGGACATCACGGTCGGCCGCGCCCTCGACTGCCGCTACGTCGGCCAGGGCTACGAGCTGCGCGTGCCGCTCGACCCGGGCCCATTCGCCGAGGCGCAGCTGGCCCGCTTCCACGAGCTGCACACGCGCGAGTACGGCAAGGCCCACGGCGACCCGATCGAGATCGTCAACGCCCGCGTCACCGCGACGGGTCGTCGCCCCACCGTCGACCGCCTGCCCGTCAGCGCGGGGACGCTCGCCGCCGCGCGCGTGGCGTCGGGGGGGGGGGGGGCGCCCCCCCGCCCCCCACGGCGCGCTCGTCCAGCACGACGCGCCGTTCTACGAGCGGGGGCTGCTGCCGGTCGGCGAGGCCCTCGCCGGGCCCGCGATCGTCCTGCACGCCGACACCACCACGGTGGTGCCGCCCGGCTGGTCGGCCACGGCCGACCCCGCCGGCAACCTGATCCTGACCCGGGAGGACGCCCCGTGAGCGGCACCCGCCTCGACCCCGTCACGACCGCGGTGATCGCCGGCGGCCTCGACTCGATCGCCGTCGAGATGGGCCACAAGCTGGCGCGGATGTCGTACTCGTCGATCATCCGCGAGTCGGAGGACTTCGGCTGCGCGCTCTGCGACGCCGACGCCAACCAGCTCTGCGAGTCGGTGCAGTCGACGCCGCTGCAGTCCGGGCCGATCCCCGGCTACGTGAAGGGCATCGAGCGCCGCTTCCGTGAGCTCGGCTGGGAGTGGCGCCCCGGCGACGTCGTCATCCACAACCACCCCTACTACGGCGCCTCGCACCAGCCCGACGTCGGCTTCATCGTGCCCGTCTTCGTGGACGGCGAGCTGGTCGGCTTCTCCGGCACGACCGCCCACCACCTCGACCTGGGCGCGCTCACGCCCGGCACCTGCGGCATCGTCGACGCCTCGGACGCCTACGCCGAGGGCCTCCACTTCAACGCCCTCAAGATCGAGGAGGCGGGCCGCCCCAACCAGACCCTGTGGCAGCTGATCCGCGACAACGTGCGCGCACCCGAGCTCGTCGTGGGCGACATGGAGGCGCAGGTGACGGCGGCCAAGATCGGCGCCGAGCGGATGGCCGAGCTGATCGCCCACCACGGCCTCGAGGCGTTCGAGGCGGCCTGCGCCGACGTGATGGACTATTCGGACCGGATGCTGCGGCGCGCGATCGCCGCGCTGCCGGACGGCACGTACGCGGCGGAGGGCCTGCTCGACGGCTACCCCGACCATCCCGATCCGCGCTACCGCGACCTGCGCATCAGGGTGGCGGTGACCGTGCAGGGCGACGAGCTCGTCGTCGACCTCGCCGGCACCTCCGAGCAGATCGACCTGCCGCTCAACATGCCCTTCGTCGGCACCGTCGACCTCGCCGTCTGGGTCGCGCTGCGCTCGATCCTGCTCGACACGGCCACGCACGATCCCGTCCCGACGAACTCGGGCCTGTTCCGGGCGATCACGATCACGGCGCCCGAGGGCTGCCTCGCCAACCCGCGCTTCCCCGCACCCACGATCGCGCGCTTCTCCGGCGGCAACCTCGTCGCCGACACCCTGATGCGGGCGCTCGCGCCGATCCTGCCCGACGCCGTCTCCGCGGGCACGGGCACGCTCAGGATCATCTCGTACTCGGGGCTGCGCCCCGACGGCGGCCACTGGGTCTACATGGACATCCACGAGGGCAGCTACGGCGCGCGCCGCGGCAAGGACGGCATGGACGCCGTCGACACCCTCTACGCCAACACGCGCAACAACCCCGTCGAGGACATCGAGTCGCACTACCCGCTGAGGGTCACGCGCTACGAGCTGCGCGAGGGCACCGGCGGCGCCGGCACGTGGCGCGGCGGGCTCGGCTCGATCCGCGAGATCGAGTTCCTCGAGGACACCGGCTTCTCGCTCGAGGGCGAGGGCTCCGTCTGGCGCCCGCCGGGGCTGTTCGGGGGCGAGGACGGCACGCCCGGGCGCGTCACCCTCAACCCGGACACGGACCGCGCCGAGGAGCTGCCGAGCAAGTTCCCGTACCGCAAGGCGCGCGCCGGCGACCGCGTGCGCATGGAGGGCCCCTCGGGCGGCGGCTACGGCCCGCCCGCGGAGCGCGACCCCGCGGCCATCGAGGCCGACCGCGCCGACCAGATCGCGTGACCCGGCTCGCCGGCCTCGCGCGCGCCTGCCATCCCGCCCCCACCGCCGCGGTCACGCTGCTCGTGACCGCCTTCGCCGCGATCGTCGGCTGGCGCGGCGCGGGCCTCGCCGGCGTCGCCGCCGCTTCGAGAGTCGGCGCGTTCGCCGAGCGCTGCAACTTGTCGCTGCCGATCAA
>JBMTER010000192.1:0-3131 GCA_049433345.1 Gaiellales bacterium
CCCCCCGACTGTCGCGCGCCGTCGTCAGCTGCGCCAGGCCGCGTCGACCACGGCCCGCACCTGGGTGAGCGCAGCGGAATCATGAGGCGTCAGCGTGACGTGCCCGAGTTTGCGACCGGCTCGCGGCGCCTTGCCGTAGGAGTGCGCGTGAGCACCGGAGACGGCTAGGAGCTCCGCGATCGGCGGCTCCGAGCCCACGATGTTGACCATCGCGCTCGCCCCTCGCGCCCCGGCGTCGCCGAGGGGCAGGCCGAGCACGGCGCGCACGTGGTTCTCGAACTGGCTGGTGACGGCGCCCTCGATCGTCCAGTGGCCTGAGTTGTGCACGCGGGGGGCGATCTCGTTGGCCACGATCCCGTCGGCCGTGTCGAAGAGCTCGACGCAGAGCGTGCCGACGTGGCCGAGGGCCTCGGCCACCTGCACGCCGATCCGCGTAGCCGCCGCCGCCTTCGCGGGATCGAGATCCGGCGCGGGCGCGAGTGTGCAGGCGAGGATGCCGTCGCGATGCTCGTTCTCGACGGGCGCGTGGGCGGCGATGGCGCCGTCGGCGGCGCGCGCGACGACGATCGAGAGCTCGCGTTCGAAGGTGACGAGGCCCTCGTAGATCAGGTCCTGCCCGCCGAGCTCCGTGACGGCGGGCCCGAGCGCATCGGCTGAGGCGACGCGCACCTGACCCTTGCCGTCGTAGCCGAGCCGGCGCGTCTTCAGGATGCCAGGCGCACCGACCCGCTCGAGCGCGGCCGCGACGTCGTCGGGACCGTCGATCAGCGCGTACGGCGCGACTGCGATACCGAGGCCCGCGAGGAGCTCCTTCTCGCGGGCGCGGTCCTGGGTGACGGTAAGCGAGGCGGGCGACGGCAGCACGGGCACGCCGCGGGCGGCGAGCCGCTCGACGGCGGCGGCGGGCACGTTCTCGAACTCGTAGGTGACGACGTCGGCGCCCTCGGCGACGCGGTCGAGGCCATCGGCGTCGTCGTAGGCGGCGCAGACGAGCTCGGCGATGCGGCCCGCCGCGCAGTCCGGCGAAGGGTCAAGCACGCGCACGTCGACGCCGAGCGGCTCGGCCGCGAGCGCCAGCATCCAGGCCAGCTGGCCGCCGCCGAGGATCGCGAGGCGCATCAGGCCTCGCGCGGATCGGGGCCGGCGAGGACCGTCGCCGTCTGCTCGTCGCGCCAGGCGCGCACGGCCTCGGCGATCGCGGGACGGCCACGGCCGACGATCGCGGCGGCGAGCAGCCCCGCGTTGACGGCGCCCGCACGGCCGATCGCAAGCGTGCCGACCGGGATCCCGGCCGGCATCTGGGCGATCGAGAGCAGCGAGTCGAGGCCCTTGAGTGCCTTCGACTCGACGGGCACGCCGAGCACGGGCAGCGCCGTCTTCGAGGCGCACATGCCCGGCAGGTGCGCGGCGCCGCCGGCGCCCGCGATGATCACCTCGAGGCCGCGCTCCTCGGCCGCCTCCGCGTAGGCGAACAGCTTGTCGGGGGTGCGGTGCGCGGAGACCACCTCGCACGCATGCGGCACCCCGAGCGCCTCGAGCGTCTCGGCCGCATGGCGCATGGTCTCCCAATCGGACTTCGAGCCCATGATGATCCCGACGAGCGGCGCCTCGCTCATGCGCGCACCGTAGCGGGTCGGGTCGTCATGCCCCTGAGAGCTCCCGGGCGCGGTCGCGCAGGGCGGCGGCGGCCTGCGCGTCCGCGGCGCGCACCTCGTCGGCCCAGCGGCGAATGGCCGCGGCCCGCTCGGCCACGTCGGCGCACATGCGCCGCACCTCAGCGGCGTCCGAGCCCCCGGTTTGGGGGCGCAGGGCCGCGCAGGCGGCGGGGTCGAGGGCGCGCGCGAGCTCGTCGGGATCGACCGCCACCTCGGCGCCCGCGACCTCGTTGGCGGCCGCGGCGATCCGCGCCGCGTCGATCGCGCCGCCCTTCTCCAGCTGGTCGCGGACGACGCGGCCGATCACGTGGTGGGCGGTGCGGTAGTCGAGACCCGTGGTCTGGGCGAGCATGTCGGCGACGTCGGCAGCCGTCACGAAGGCCTCGCGCGCGCTCGCCTCCATGCGGTCGGCGCGTACCGCCATCCCGCGGGCGACGGCGGCGCCGAGGGCGCCCATCCGCTCGGCCTCGTCGAGGGCGCGCGGCACGAGCGCGTTGAGGAGGTGGAAGTGGTCGGTGCGGGCCGCGCCCGTGTGCACGGTGGTCAGGGCCGCGGTCAGGTCTCCCGCGGCCTGCCCCGCCCAGGTGCGCAGCACGGCGAGGGCGTACGGGTTCTTCTTCTGCGGCATCAGGGCGCTGACGCGGCTGTGCGCGTCGTCGAGCTCGACCCAGCCGAACTCCTGGCTGCACCAGATCTCGAGGTCCTGCGCGAACTGGGAGATCGACGCCGAGCCGATCGCGAAGCCGCTCAGCACCACGAGGTACGGGTCGGATTGCCACATCGCGTCCTTGGCGTGCTCCTCGACGCGCCCGTGCCCGAGCAGCTCGGCGAGGCGCTCGCGGTCGAGCGGCCAGCGCGAGCCCGCGCTGCCCCCCACCCCGGCCACGCTGCCGGCGAAGTCGCCCTGCACGCGCCGGTAGCGTTCGGCGCTGCGCAGCACGGGGTAGGCCCAGGCGAGCAACAGGTGCCCGGCCGTGGTCGGCTGGGCGGGCTGCAGGTACGTGTAGTCGGCGGCGAGCGAGCCGGCCAGGGGCTCGGCCTGCGCGGCCAGCGCGTCCGCCATCTCGGCGAAGCGGTAGGCAGCGGCGGCGAGGCCCGTGGCCGTGGTCAGCCGCAGCGCGACCCGGAAGGGCTCGCGGCGCGGGCGGCCCGCGCTCAGCCAGCCGGCGGCCTCGGGCCCGACGCGGCGCATGAGCTCGGCCTCGCGGTTCTGGAAGGCGTCGCCGACGGCCGGATCCCAGGGGAAGGCGGCCGGGTCGATCGCGTCGAGCTCGAGCAGGCCGCGCAGGAGCGCGGCGCCGCGGTCGGCGTCGAGGGCGCCCGATTCCACGAGCTGGATCGCGTGCGCGAGATCCGAGCGGGACATCCCTTCCGCGAGCGCCGGACCGGCCGCCGTCTCGCCGGCGTAGCCCGCGCGGACGAGCGCGGCCGCGGGACCGCTCGCCAACCGGCCGCCCACTCCGAGGTGCCCGTCCG
>JBMTER010000193.1:0-3128 GCA_049433345.1 Gaiellales bacterium
CTTCCCGACAGATGCTTATGGCCGCACCGCACGCAGCCCCCACCCCACGTCCACGACCCACCACAACGCCCCACCCGAGCCGCTCTCCACCCCCGAACCAGCCCGTCGCCACGTCCCCCCTCCACTCTCCCAGGGTTGACAGTCTTGTCGCGCTGTCCCTAACAAGTCGCCCCGACGCGACCCCATGGCATCGAAAACCAAGGACGGCAAGCCGCTTGTGATCGTCGAGTCGCCTGCGAAGGCCCGGACGATCTCCAAGTTCCTCGGCAAGGACTACGTGATCGAGGCCAGCGTCGGGCACGTGCGCGACCTCCCGGCCAACGCCACCGAAGTCCCCGCCGCCATCAAGAAGGAGGCCTGGGGACGCCTCGGCATCAACGTCGAGGACGGCTTCAAGCCGGTCTACGTCGTGCCGAAGGACAAGCGGGAGCACCTCCGCCGGCTCAAGAAGCTCGTCAAGGAAGCCTCCGTCCTCTACCTCGCGACCGATGAAGACCGCGAAGGCGAGTCGATCTCCTGGCACCTGCTGGAGGAGCTGAGCCCCAAGACCGAGGTCCGGCGGCTCGTCTTCCACGAGATCACGAAGGACGCGATCCACCACGCCCTCGCCAACCCGCGCGAGATCGACATGGCGCTGGTCGAGGCCCAGGAGACGCGGCGCATCGTCGACCGCCTCTACGGCTACGAGGTCTCGCCGCTCCTCTGGAAGAAGATCAAGCCGCGCCTGTCGGCCGGCCGCGTGCAGAGCGTCGCCGTCCGCCTGGTCGTCGAGCGCGAGCGCGAGCGCATCCGGTTCAAGGCCGCCGACTACTGGGACCTGATCGGCAGGTTCGCGCCGCAGGGCCTCGACCCGTTCGACGCGACGCTCGCATCGCTCAGCGGACAGAGGATCGCCAGCGGCAAGGACTTCGATCCGGACACCGGCACGCTGAAGGGCGGCTCCAACCCGCCGCTCCACCTGACCGAGTCCGCCGCGCGCGCCCTCGCCGCCCGCCTCGACGGCCAGCCCGCCGTCGTCGAGAGCCTCGAGCAGAAGCCGTTCACCGAGCGCCCGAAGGCGCCGTTCACGACGTCGACGCTCCAGCAGGCGGCCGGCAACCAGCTGAAGTTCACGGCCAAGCGGACGATGCGCGCCGCCCAGCGGCTCTACGAGAACGGCTACATCACCTACATGCGGACCGACTCGACGACGCTGTCGGGCGAGGCCATCGGCGCCGCACGCCGCCTGATCGCCAGCGAGTACGGCGACAAGCACGTTCCCGAGAAGCCGCGCTTCTACGCCAACAAGGTCAAGAACGCGCAGGAGGCCCACGAGGCGATCCGCCCCGCCGGCTCCCACTTCACGCACCCGCGCGCGCTCGGCGCCGACATGGGCGAGGACGAGCGCCGCGTCTACGAGCTGATCTGGAAGCGCACCGTCGCGTGCCAGATGAAGGACGCGCTCGGCCAGCGGACGACGCTGACGCTCGCCATCGACGACGCGCGCTTCACGGTCTCCGGCCAGACGATCCAGTATCCGGGCTTCCGCCTCGCCTACGCCGAGCGCAACGACGACAGCGCCGACACCGACCGGCTCCTGCCCGACGTGAAGGAAGGCCAGTCGATCCCCGTCGACGCCCTCGACCCCGACGGCCACACGACCAAGCCGCCGGCGCGCCTGACCGAAGCCACGCTGATCCGCTCGCTCGAAGAGAAGGGCATCGGCCGTCCGAGCACCTACGCGTCGATCATCGACACGATCCTGACGCGCGAATACTGCTTCAAGAAGGGCGCGGCGATGGTGCCGACGTTCACCGCGTTCGCGGTCGTCCGGCTCCTCGACCAGTACCTGACGTCGCTCGTCGACTACGCGTTCACCGCGCAGATGGAGTCCGACCTCGACGCGATCAGCAACGGCCAGAAGACCGGCCTCGACTACCTGCAGCACTTCTACAACGGCAACGGCCACCCCGGCCTGCGCGGCCAGCTGACCGACGTCGAGACCAAGATCGACCCGCGCGACGTCTGCACGGTCCAGGACTTCGCGCTCGAGCCGTTCGAAGGCGAGCCGATCGAGGTCCGCGTCGGCCGCTACGGACCGTTCCTGTCGGCCGGTGGCGTCACCGCGTCGCTCCCCGACGAGACCGCACCCGACGAGCTGACCAACGAGTTCGTCCAGGACCTGCTCGCCAAGTCGGCCGCCGGCCCCAAGTCCCTCGGCTCGCACCCGGAGACCGGCCTCAAGGTCTACGTCAAGGTCGGTCGCTTCGGCCCCTACGTCCAGCACGGCGACCCCGAGGAGCTCGACGGCGAGAAGCCCAAGATGGCCTCGCTGCTCAGCGGGATGGACCCCGAGACGATCACGCTCGACACGGCGCTCGCGCTGCTGTCGCTGCCCCGCGAGATCGGCGAGATCACGCTCGCCGAGCACGAGGCGCAGGCCGGCGAGACGCACATGGTCAAGGCGGCCAACGGCCGCTTCGGCCCCTACCTGATGTGCGGCAAGTCGACCCGCAGCATCCCGGCCGACGAGAGCCCGCTGACGATCACGCTGGCCCAGGCCAAGGAGCTGTGCGACCAGCCCAAGCAGCGCCGCGGCGCCCGCGCCGCCCCGACCGCGCTCAAGGAACTCGGCAAGCACCCGACGACCGAACGCGAGATCAAGCTCTTCGAAGGCCGCTACGGCCCCTACCTCAGCGACGGCGAGACCAACGCGACGGTGCCCAAGGACGAGAAGCCCGAAGGGATCTCGCTGGCCCGCGCCGTCGAGCTGATCGACGCGCGCGCAGCAATGGGCGGCGGCAAGAAGAAGCGCGGCGCCAAGAAGGCCACGGCCAAGAAGAAGGCGACGAAGAAGAAGACCACCACCAAGAAGGCGACGGCAAAGAAGGCCGACTGAGTCGAGGGCCGTCGCCCACTGGGCCCACAGGCTGCGCGCCGCCTTCCCGGCGGCCGCTGCGGCGCGCCACGCAGCACCCATCGCGCCCGACCCCACCGCCCGGCTACGCTCTGCCGGCGATGGAAGCGCTGCTGCCGAAGGCCCTGCGGAAGGGCGACAAGATCGCCGTCGTCTCGCCCGCGAGCCCTCTCGCCGAGGGCCGCGAAGAGGACCTCGAGAAGGGCCTCGCGCGCCTCCGCGACCGCGGCTT
>JBMTER010000194.1:0-3122 GCA_049433345.1 Gaiellales bacterium
GCCTCGCTGCCGACGGCGGCGATCCCGCGGGTGCGACGTTCCTGATGAACATCTTCTGGGGACCGGCGGCGGCGCTCGGTGCGATCGGAGCCGGCCTCGTCCACGGCGCCACCGGTGCCGCGGTCTCCCTGCTGGCGTTGGCGACGATCGCCGCCGTCTCGCTCGTCCTCGTGCGCCGCTACGCCTGATTCGAGCTCAGGCGCCGGGGCGCCAGAGGCCGGCGATGGCGGCCTCCGCGATCGCCTCGGCGGAGAGGTCCAGCCACTCGTAGACCTCGGGCTGCGAGCCGCACTGCCCGAAGCGGTCGACGCCGAGCGGGATCAGGGGCGAGCCGAAGGCGGCGCCGAGGAAGGCGAGCGCGTGCGGCGCGGCATCGTGGACCGTGACGAGCGGCAGGCCGCGCTCCTCGGGCCGGACCAGCCGCTCGAGGATCGACGGATCGGACAATCGCCCGGATCGCAGCGCCCCCGTGCGGACACGAAGCGCTCGGAACAGCCGGTCGGGGCTCGTGATGTTGATCACGGTCGCGCCGACGTCCTCGTCGGCGAGCAGCTCGCGCGCGGCGAGGGCCTGCGGCACCATCGCACCGCAGGTCGCGATCACCACGCGCGAGCCGGCGTCGCCGGTCTCCGGCTCGGCGAGCCGGTAGCCGCCCGCGAGCACGTCGTCGCGCAGGGCCGCACGGTCCGTGCGCTCGAGCAGCCCGGTGAAGGCGTCCTGCGCGATCGGCGTGGTCGACAGGCGCAGGTAGTGCGCCTCGCCGTCGGTGCGCACGATGTCGCGCAGGGCGTGCAGCATCACCCACTCGGTCTCGAGGGCGTAGCAGGGCTCCCACATCGTCAAGCCGGGCAGCTCCATGCCGATCGAGGCGGTGATCGAGGACTGGTGGGCGCCGCCCTCGCGCGACAGCGACACGCCGGACGGCGTACCGGCGAACACGAAGCGCGCGCCGGAGTAGACGGAGTAGATCAGCGCATCGAGGCCGCGACACACGAACGGGTCGTAGACGGTGCCGACGGGCAAGAGCTGCGTGCCGTGCAGCTCGGCGCCGAGGCCGAGCTGCCCGAGCAGGAGGAACAGGTTCATCTCGGAGATGCCGAGCTCGATGTGCTGGCCCTTCGGCCCGGGCGCCCACTTGAGGGGACCCGCGTCGTCGATCTCGTAAACCTCCTCCTCGACCGGGGCGAACACGCCGCGCTTGTTGATCCAGCCGCCGAGGCCCGTCGAGATCGAGACGTCCGGGCTGGTCGTGACGACGTGATCGGCGACCTCCTCGATACCGGCGAGGTCCTGCACGCAACGGGCGAACGCATCCTGGCTCGACATCGGCCGGGTCGCGACGGGTCCGAACTCGTGCGGGATCGCATACGGATCGACGCGCGTCGGCGGCGGCGCGTGCTGCTCGGACAGCCGCTCGGCGGCGCGCCGGCACACCCGCCCCTCCGTCGAGTCGGGCGCGAAGCCCGCCCACTCGTCGTCGGGGTCCGCGATCTGCCCGCGCAGGACGTCGATCTCGTCACCCGCCAACAACGCCGAGTGGTTGAGCGGGTGGCCGGCCATCGGCAGGCCCCAGCCCTTGACGGTGAACGCGAAGATCACCGTCGGCCGCTCGAGGTCCCCGTCGGCGCGCTCGAGCGCGGCCAGCATGTCGCCGAGGTCGTGCCCGCCGAGGTCGCCGATCAGGCCGGGCAGCTCCACGTCGGAGTACGCGTCGAGCACGCCGGCGAGGGCTTTGCGGTCGCCCTTCGGCGCCCCGTCCACCACGCGCGTGCGCACCTCAGCGCCCGGGGTGCGCAGCAGGGCCTGGTACTCCTGGTTCGGCATGTCGTCGATGCGCCGCTCGAGCACCTCGCCGCCGTCCCGGGCGAAGGCCTCGCGCAGGCGCGTGCCGTACTTGACGACCTCGACCTGCCAGCCATGGTCGCGGAAGACGTGCGTGAACTCCTGCGAGCGCACGCCGGGGATCACGCGGTCGAGGCTCTGGCGGTTGAAGTCGACGATCCACGTCAGCTGGCCGAGGCCGCGCGCGGCGGGGTCGGCCAGAGCCTCCCAGACGTTGCCCTCGTCGAGTTCGGCGTCGCCGATCAGGGCCACGAAGCGCCGACCCGCGGGCAGGTCGAAGTGGCTGCCGACGTAGCGGTCGACGACGCTCGCGAACAGGGGCGCAGCGGCGCCGAGCCCGACGGAGCCCGTCGAGAAGTCGATCGGGTCGGGATCCTTGGTCCGCGACGGGTACGACTGCAGGCCCCCGAAGTCGCGCAGCGTCGTCAGGTACTCGCGGTCGAGCCGGCCCAGCAGGTAGTTGATCGCGTGCAGGACGGGTGAGGCATGCGGCTTGACGGCGACGCGGTCACCGGCCTTCAGCCAGTCGAAGTACAACGCCGTCATCGCCGTCACCATCGACGCCGACGAGGCCTGATGGCCGCCGACCTTGAGCTGGTCGCCCTTCGGCCGCTCGCGGTTGGCGTAGTCGATCATCCGCGTCGCGAGCCAGAGGACGCGGCGCTGGATCGCGGCGAGCGCCTCGAGATCGCGCGCGGGCGCGGCGGTGGGGGGGGGGGGGGGGGGGCCGCACGGTCAGCCGAGGTCCGACGTGGCGTCGCGCCAGCCGAACGTCAGCGCCCACAGGACGACGACGCTGACCCCGACGACGATCACGCTCCAGAGCGGGTAGGCCGGGAAGAACGCGAACTGCGCGATCATGTTGATCCCGACGGCGACGATCGAGAACCAGCGCCCGAACGTGCCGCCCGCGTACAGCGACGCGGAGGCCAGCACGAGGACGGCGCCCCACGCGATCAGGCCCCACCCCCATGTCGTCCAGTCGGTGCTGAGGACGAGCCCGCTCGAGCCGATCACGTAGACGTCGTCCCTGAACAGGGCGACGAGGCCCTGGATGACGTCGAAGATGCCGATCACGAGCAGCATCGCCGATGTGAAGAGGACGCTCGCGCCCGCCCACGCTGCCTTGCCGCTGATAGTGGCCATACCGCCTCCTTGAGGGACTACCGCCACGACCCTACGCCTGCGCGGGCGGACGGATGGGGTAGTTCGCCGAGGGATCGCCAGGCGCGCGCCGGGGCCCCGACGACCCACCCGGCGCCGACGCGGCCGGCGCGTGA
>JBMTER010000195.1:0-3076 GCA_049433345.1 Gaiellales bacterium
GGCGTCGGCCGCGCCGGCCGCGCCGGGCGAGCGCGCGAGCGCCGCGCAGCAGGCCGCGAACAAGCGCCTCGGCCAGCGCCTCGTGACGCGCTTCTGGCGGCTCCTCAAGACGGGCGAGCCCGGCGAGCTGCGCGCGTTCCTCGCGCCCGCCTTCCAGGTGCAGCGGGCGAACGGCACGGGCGCCAACCGCAACCAGTACGTGGCCTCGTTCGCCGCCTCGATCAAGATCACGGACTACGCCCTGTCCGGGTTCAAGGTCACGCGCACGGGTGGCCTGCTGGTGGCCCGCTACTCCGTCGTCACCACGGAGACGATCGACGGGGTGCCGTACGCCAGGGCCGCCGCGCCGCGCCTCTCCACCTTCGTGCGCACGCCCCGCGGCTGGCGGATCGCGTCGCACGCGAACTTCAACGCGCCGTCCTAGGCCCCCTCGGCGGGCAGCCGGTACAGCAGGAGCTCGCCGGGCACCAGCCCGCGCCGCTCGTAGAAGCGCACGGCGTCGGCGTTGCGCGCCATCGTCGCGATCACCAGGCGGTCGATGCCCCGCTCGGCGAGCGCCTGGTCGACGGCGTCGCAGAGCAGCGTCCCGATGCCCTCGCCGCGGCGCTCGGCGACGACGGTGAGGGTGTACAGCTCGCCGTAGCGCGGGGCGAGCGCGAAGACGTCGTCCGTGCCGACGTGCTCGAACGCCATCGCGTACCCGACCGCGTCGCCCTCGTCCCGCGCGATGCGCAGGATCGGCGCGCCCTCGCTGAACGCCTTCCGGTAGGTGGCGATCCGCCCCGCCCAGGCCCGCTCGAAGTCGCCGATCACGGGCACGGCGGAGATCACCTGCTGGTGCTCGTGCAGCGCGCGGTAGGCGCTGCGCAGGTCGGCCAGGTCGCGCGCGTCGCCCGGGACGATCGCGACGCTCATGCCCCGTCCGTGCGGATCGCGCAGACCTCCGCGCCGTCGCGCGTCCAGACCTGCGTCAGCGGCACGCGCGCCCGGTGGAACAGCTGCACCTGCGGGCAGCGGCGGTCCGCCTCGCGGGCGAGCGCCTCGATGCGCCCGGCCGGCTCGGGCGTCTCGATCCGGTACTCGATCCCGACGTGCAGGAACTCGGGGCTGCGCTCGGGGTCGCCGTCGAGCAGGCCGCGCAGGTCGAGGTCGGACTGCGCGCGGATCTCGAGCCCGTCGAGCTGGAAGCCCTGGTCCTCGGCGGTGATCGCGATCGCCACGTTCGCGCACGAGATCAGCGCGGCCAGCTGGTACTGGACGGGCGTCCAGCCCGTGTCCGTGCCCGCCAGCGATCCGATCGCGAAGTCGAGCGGCTCGTCGGCGACGACGGGCGCGTGGTCCTTGACGGTCAGCTCGGCGGCGAGGCCGCCGAGCGAGCGGCAGCGGACCTTGGTGATGGCGACGTGGTCGGGGGTCTCCGCGCTCATCGGCTCACGGGACCTCGACGCCCTCGGCCTCGCACTCGGCGAACACCTCGCGCGCGATCCGGAAGCCCTCGACGCCGGCCGGGATGCCGGCGTAGATGGCGAGCTGGATGAGGGCGTCCTGGATCTCCGCCTTCGTGACGCCGTTGGTGATCGCACCGCGCAGGTGCAGCCGGAACTCGTGCATGCGGTTGAGCGAGCCGATCATCACGAGGTTCATCAGCGAGCGATCGCGCTTGGACAGCGCCGAGCGGCCCCAGCCGGCACCCCAGCAGTACTCGGTCACGAGCCGCTGGAAGTCCTTCGAGAAGTCGTCCGCGTTCGCGAGCGAGCGCTCCACGTACGCCTCGCCGAGGACCTCCTTGCGGATCCTGAGTCCGGTCTCGAACAGCTCGTCGCTCATGGTGGGCGCTCCTGGGGTCGGGGTGCCGGCACCCTAGCCGCAGTCGCCGGCGCCCGTGGGCCGGGAGCGCCCGGTCGTCCGCGGGCGACCGATCGTGCGATCAACCGGTTGAACATTTGCCCCTCGTAGGTTTCTCCGAATAGGATCCCGGCCATGGCCATGACGGAAGCGCAGGAGCGCGAAGCGATGATCAGGGAGGGCGTCGCCGCCCTCTGCAGCGAATTCCCCGGGGAGTACTGGCGCGAGCTGGACCGCGAGCAGGCGTACCCGACCGAGTTCGTGCGGCGGCTGTCGGAGGACGGCTGGCTCGGCGCGCTGATCCCGGAGGAGTACGGCGGGGGCGGCCTGTCGGAGTCGGACGCCGCGATCATCCTCGAGGAGATCAACCACTCGGGCTGCAACGCCGGCGCCTGCCACGCCCAGATGTACATCATGGGCACCGTCCTGCGCCACGGCTCCGAGGAGCAGAAGCAGAAGTACCTGCCCGGCATCGCCTCCGGCGAGCTGCGCCTGCAGGCCTTCGGCGTGACCGAGCCGGACGCGGGCTCGAACTCGCTGGCGATCCGCACGCGCGCCGTCGAGCAGCCCGACGGCTCGTGGGTCGTCGACGGCCAGAAGATCTGGACCAGCCGCTTCTTCCACTCGGACATGATGCTGCTGCTCGCGCGCACGTCCGAGCCGGTCGAGGGCAAGCCCAAGTGGTGGGGCCTGTCGACCTTCCTCGTCGACCTGCGCGAGGCCGGCGACGCGATCGACGCGCGCCCGATCCGCACGATGATGAACCACGCCACGACCGAGGTCTTCATCAAGGGCCTGAAGCTGCCCGCCGACGCCCTCGTCGGCGAGGAGGGCATGGGCTTCAAGTACATCCTCGACGGCATGAACGCCGAGCGCATCCTGATCGCCGCCGAGTGCATCGGCGACGGCCGCTGGTTCATCGAGAAGGCCGCCGCGTACGCCACGGAGCGCGAGGTGTTCGGCCGGCCGATCGGCGCCAACCAGGGCGTGCAGTTCCCGATCGCGCGCGCCTACGCCGCCGTCGAGGCGGCCGACCTGATGCGCCGCCGCGCCTCCGAGCTGTTCGAGGCGGGCGAGCCGTGCGGCGCCGAGGGCAACATGGCCAAGCTGCTCGCCTCGGAGGCCTCGTGGCAGGCCGCCAACGCCTGCCTCGACGCGCACGGCGGCTTCGGCTTCGCCGAGGAGTACGACGTGGAGCGCAAGTTCCGCGAGACGCGCCTGTACATGACGG
>JBMTER010000196.1:0-3073 GCA_049433345.1 Gaiellales bacterium
GGCGCGGTCCGCCGGGAGCGGAGCGCCGACGGCGGGATGCGCGCAGTCGTACGCGTGCCCGGGGCGGGGGAGGTGAGCTGACGTGGCCGCGCTACGCCTGACCGAGGCTGAGTCGGCGCCTGCGTCGCTCGCGATGCCGTCCGCGACTAGCCATGGACGGGTCGTCACGGTCATCGGGGCCCATGGCGGTGCCGGTGCGACCACGGCGGCCCTGGCCATCGCGCGCGACGCGGAACGCGGCGTCTGCCTCGTCGATGCCGACCTCGCGGGCGGTGATACGGCGTCGCGGCTCGAACTGCAAGGCCACCCGGCGGATGCCGGGCTCGCCGCGCAGGTCGACGCGACCGTCGCCTGGGGCGCGCTCGCCCGCCGCGCAGCCTTCGGCACCGTGGTCGTTGCCTGTCCGCGCCCCGACCTCGCGTGGCTCGTCCGCGATGGCGCCGTGCGCGGACTGTTGGCCGCCGCGCGGCGATCGGCGGCACTCGTGGTCGTCGATGCCGGGCGCCCGCTGGGACCTTCGTGTGAGGCGGTGGCAGACGCCGACCTCGTGGTGATCGTCGCGCATGCGCATCGGTCGGAGGTCGCCGAGTGCGCGCGTCGCCGTGTCGAGCGACTCGGGGTCGAGGGGGCGCGAATCGTCGCCTGCCCAACGGCGCCCACGATGTTCGAGCGCATCGCCGGACGGTTGCGGGGCTCAGGACCGGCCATGGATCTCGACGATCCGGAGGAGTTGCTGCTGCTCGTCGAGGGCCGCCTCGCCGGGCTGCCGCCGCGGTGGGCGGGATGAGCGGCCTGGCCGCCCTCGCCGGTCCGCTGGCCGGCCTGCTGGCCGACCCGAGCGTCGGCGAAGTCCTCGTCAACGGCCCCCATGACATCTGGGTCGAGCGGGCTGGGCGGCTCGTACGAGCCGACGTGCGCTTCCGCGACGCGCTCGACCTGCGCCGGACCGCGGTCCGCCTGGTGGCGGCCTGCGGGCGCCGGATCGACGATGCGACGCCGCTCGTCGACGCGCGCCTGCCGGACGGCTCGCGCGTCAACGTCGTACTGCCACCGCTTGCCGTGGACGGCCCCTTGATCACGATCCGCCGCTTTGGCGCCGCGCCGCTTCGGTTCGGCGACCTCCACGCGCGCGGGATGGTTACGGACGCCCAGGCGACCCTGCTGGCCGCCCTCGTGCAGCGCCGCCTGAACGTGCTCGTCAGCGGCGGCACGGGAACGGGCAAGACGACGCTGCTCGGGGCACTGACCGGGCTCGTGCCGCCCGACGAACGGATCGTGTCCGTGGAGGATGCCGCCGAGCTCGCGGTGCAGTCGGAGCACGTGGCGCGCTTGGAAGCGCGACCCCCGAACGTCGAGGGCCGAGGCGAGATCGACCTGCGTCGGCTGGTGCGCAACGCCCTGCGGATGCGCCCGGATCGGTTGGTGGTGGGGGAGATCCGTGGCGGCGAGGCGATCGATCTCGTGCTCGCGATGAACACGGGGCACGACGGCTCGTTGGCAACGATCCACGCGAACGCGCCCGAGGACGCGCTACGCCGGCTCGAGACGATGGCCCTGATGGGTGGCATCGACGTGCCGCACGCCGCCGTCCGCGAGCAGATCGCCTCCGCGGTCCAGGCTGTGGTGCACGTCGTGCGGGAACCGGACGGTATGCGTCGAGTGGGATCGATCGCCCGCGTTGAGCGGGCCGGTACGGGCTGGCGAGTGACGGAGATCCCGGCGTGATGGGCCGCCGCACGGCGCCCGCTCCGGACCTGCCGGAGATCGCCCGCGCCCTCGCTCGCGGCTGCGCGGCCGGCTTGCCGGTGCCCGAGGCCCTCACGCGCGCCGCTGCGTCCGTCGACGACGGCTCTGCGCTGTTGCTCGACGCGTGCGCGGCCCGACTCGCCGCAGGGGAGCCCGTCGGCATGGCGCTCGCGCCGATGGCCGCTTACCCCGGCGGGATCGCAATCGTCGGGGCCGTCGAACTCCACGCCGAGCTCGGCGGCGATCTCGTCGCGTCCCTGTTCGCGGTTGGCGAGGCGCTCGCCGATCGCGAACGCCTGCGACTCGAGGCGCGGGCCGCGCCGGCGCAGGCGCGGATAGCGACCCGCGCGCTCCCGCTCGCCCCGGTCGCGTCGCTCGGGCTCCTCGGCGTGCTCGCCCCGGCCGCCCTGCAGGCGCTCGTGACGACTCGGCCCGGACTGACCCTGCTCACCGTCGCCGCGTTCCTGACCGGCGTCGCCGTCGTGCTCCTGCGTCGGATCGCTACGGGGGCGGGCGTGTGACGCCGCCGCGCGTCCTGCTCGTCCCGCTCGTGGCCGGCGCCACGGCGGGCGCACTCGCCGGTTGGGTCGCGTTCGGCCCGGTCCTCGCGCCGGTCGGGGCTGTCGCCGGCCTCACGGCCATGTTGGCGTCCTGGCGACGTCGACGGCGAGCGAGCGCCATCGCGCGCACGCGTCGGCTCGCCGCCGCGCTGCCGGATGCGCTCGAGCTGCTCGCCTCCGCGGTCGATGGCGGCGCCGCCACCGACGCGGCGCTCAGGCGTGTGGCCGAATTCGCCGACCCGGAGCTCGGCGAGGTGCTGCGCACTGCGCTTGCCGCCGACGATCCTGCTGGCAGCGGGGTCGCTCTGCGACGCGCGGACCCCGCGCTGCGTCCGCTGGGGTCGCTGCTGCAGCAGACCGACGAGCTTGGTGTGCCCATCGCCGGCGCGTTGCGCCTGCTGGCGGCTGACCAGCGCCTGCGCGCGCGAACCGAGGCACGGGAGCGGGCGGCCGCGGCCGCCCCGAAAATGCTGTTGGTGGTCGGCGGCCTCCTGGCCCCCGCCGCGCTGCTCGTGGTGATCGGCGGGCAGGTGCTCGCGATGCGCGAACTGGTCGGGCCGGTACTCGGGTGAGGCGCCTGTCGCGGTCCGGGCAGGCCGTGGTTGAGTGGGTGGCCGTGCTGGCCGCCGGTGCCGCCGTCGCCGCGGGGATCGCGGTCGCGGTGTCGCGGGCGATCGACGGGCTGGCTGCGCCCACGCTAATGGCGGCGGCCGCCGCGCCGGTGGCGGCGCCGCCGACGCCGCCGCAGCCGCGGCTCGTCGCTGCCG
>JBMTER010000197.1:0-3029 GCA_049433345.1 Gaiellales bacterium
GGGCGGGCCGCGCGCGATCGGCGGGGCCAACGCCGCCCGCGACGCGGCCCTCGACGGGGCCGCGGGGCGCGCGGCGAAGCCCGTCGTGGCCGGCCTCGTCACGGCGCGCGGGCTGTGGGCCTGGGCGCTCGTCGCGCTGACCGCGGCCTGCCTCCTGTCCTGGCTCGTGGCGGGACCCGTCGGCGGCTCCTTCCACGTCTGGGCGATCGGCTGGGGCTGGATCTACACGCTCGGCCTCAGCCGCACGCCGCTCTCGTGGCTGCCGTACGCACTCGCCTTCGGGGCGCTGCCGGGCTTCCTGACGGAGGGCCTCGACGCCACGCCGCCGCCCCTCTGGCTGACCGCCGCCTTCGCCGTCACCGCCGTCGGCGCGCACCTCGCCAACGCCCTGCCCGACATCGAACGCGACCGCGCGCAGGGCCTCGGCGGCCTCGCCGTCTCGCTCGGCCCCCGCCGCGCGCTCGTCGCCTGCTGGGCCCTGACCGCCGTCGGCACCGGCATCGTCGCCGCCGCCCTGTGGGCCGAGCGGCCCTGGCTCGCCGGGGTGATCGCGCTGGCCTGGCTCGGCGCGATCGCGGCGCAGCGCCTGCTCGGGCTGAGCGCGTTCCACGCCCTGCTCGTCGCCGTCGCGCTCGACGTGGCGGGGACCGCGGTGGCGGGGGGGGGGGGTGGGCGGGGCGACCGCTCCCGACTGCCCCCGCGGAGACCGGTCGGGAGCGGCGAATCCCCCGGGGCATCCGTACGAGAATCACGACCGTCGCCTTCACGCCGTCGACCGGCGCCTCGCGGCCGTCCCGCCGCCGGTAGCGGGCCGACCCGCACCGCCCGCCCCCGCGCCCGCCCTAGCGTGGCGGGCCATGGCCGCACCGCTCCCGCCCCACCGCATCCTCGTCCTCCTGACCGCCGACCGGCTGCCCGACGCCCTGCTCGGCGAGCTCGCCCGCCGCACGGGCCCGGTCAGCGTGCGCATCGTCGCGCCGCTCCTGCTCGGCCGCCTCGGCTTCTGGTTCGCGGTCGACGACCGCAGCGCGGTCCCGGCGGCGCGCCGGCGGCTCGGCATCGCGATCGCGCAGGCCGCCGAGCTCGGCGTCGACGTCTCGGGCAGGATCGGCGACGCCAGCGCGTCGGCCGTGCAGCTGCTGGAGGACGAGGCGGCGCTGTGGCGCCCCGACGAGGTCGTGATCGCCCTGCACACGGACGAGGACGAGGCATGGTCCGAGCGCGACCTCGAGGAGACCGCGCGCCTGCACGTGGCGGTACCGGTCGCCGTCCAGCACGCGGCCTGACGCCCCGCCGATCCGCCGCGAACCGGAAAGCGGGTGTAGGGTGGGTGACGGCAGTCGTGAAGGGAGAGGAGCCCGCATGTCCGACGCCCATAGTCCCACCATGCTCGCCGTGGTCGCCACGGAGCACGTCGAGGAGCGCCTGTGGGCGCGCCTCGTCGCCCGGGTCGCCCCGGCGCACATGCGCGTGGCGGTACCACCCGACATCGGCGGCGACGTCCACGCGGCACGGCGCGTCCTCGACACGGCGCTCAACTTCCTCGTCGAGCTCGAGGTGCCGACCACCGGCACGATCGGTCCGCGCGGGGCGGACGTGCTGCGCACCGTCGACGCGGAGCTGGCCGCGGGCTCGATCGACGAGGCGGTGGTGCTGGTCGGCCCGGACGAGTCGACGGGCAGCTGGGAGCTCGCGATCGCCGAGGATCCGCTGCTGCGCCACGGCGTGCCGATCGCGGTGATCGGCGCCGAGGAGGCGGCCGCCTAGCTCGTCGACGGCCGCTCGGACGGCGGCCGCTCGAGCTCGAAGACCTCGCCCGGGTGGCTGTAGGCGCTGCCGCCGAGGCGGCCGAGCGGGCGCAGCCGACGCGGGTCGATGCGGCCGTCGTCGTAGAGCGCGTCGTCGACGTGGAAGGCGAGCACCTCGAGCACGGCCACGACGTAGGCGTTCTCGCCCGTCTCGGGCCCGATCGCGACCTCCTGCATCAGGCGGCACTCGAGCGCGACGGGCGACTCGGCGACGCGCGGCGCCGCGACGTGCCGGCAGGGCGCGGTGGTGAGGCCGGCCCGGGCCAGCTCGTCGACGCCGAACGGGTACTCGCCGGCGGTCACGTTCATCGCCTCGGCCAGCTCGTCGACGACGACGCTGATCGCGCACGTGCCCGTGTCCCGCAGGTTGAGCAGGGTGTCCTTGTAGGCGCCGTCGCGGTGCTTGCCGATCGAGATCAGGACCGCGGGCGGCTCCGCCCCGACGGCCTGGAAGAACGAGAAGGGCGCGAGGTTCGCCCGACCGTCCGCCGACACGGTCGACACCCACGCGATCGGCCGCGGCACGACGCAGTCGACGAGCAGGCGATAGGCGCGTCGGCCCGGCAGCTCGGAGGCGTCGACGATCGGCACGGGCCCACCCTAGCGGGCGTCGTCAGCGGAAGATCCCGATCATCACGCCGCCCGCGACGACCAGCGCCATCGCCGCGATCACGCGCGCCCCGATCGCGTCGCCGGAGCGGCCGATCAGGACCCACGCGAACAGGACCGTCCACAGCGACTGCATCGCGTTCAGCGGCGCGAACACCGTCACCTTGCCGACGGCCAGGGCGATGGTCAGCGTGGTGTACGCGAGCCCGAACACGATCCCCGCCGGCAGGTAGGCGCGCCAGAGCCCGCGCAGCGTGCCCGGCAGGGCGCCGCGTCGCGTCGCGAGCGCGAAGCCGCCGACGGCGATCAGCGCGCCGAGCAGGGTCCAGGCGGTCGCGGCGCGGGCGTCCATGTCGGTCTCCAGGCCGGCGATCCGCATCGCGTTGTCGCGCGTCGCGAAGAGCAGCGCGCAGGCGAAGCCGAGCACGAGGCCGCGGGTCCGGAACCCCTCGGGCAGCGTGCGCTCCCAGGCGAGGCTGGCGCCGCCCACCACGATCAGGGCGGTGCCGGCCACGAGGCCCGCCTTCAGCGGCTCGTCGCGGAACCCGACGGCGATGATCGTGGCCAACAGCGGCGCGGTGCCGATCATGATCGCGACGCGGCTCGCGCCGG
>JBMTER010000198.1:0-3051 GCA_049433345.1 Gaiellales bacterium
TCCGAGGGCGGCGGCCGCCGCAGCGGGTGCCGCTGCGGAGGGCGACTTGTGGTTGGCGGTGGCGGACGCCGCGGAGTCCGTCCGGGGCATCGTCCCCGAGCATCCGGTGCCGCCCGGGCCCCTGATCGCGGCCGCCGGCGACCTGGCGCGCTCGGCGCGGCAGGTGGCGGAGCGGATCGAGCTGGACCGCGCCTTCGACGCGATCACCGGATCCGGCGAGCCGCCGCTCGCGTAGGATCCCCGCGTGACGGATCGCCCCTCGCGAGGAGATACGGCCGAGGTGGCGATCGAGTCCCTCGCGACCGGCGGACGTGGCGTCGCCCGCATCGGCGGCTACGTCGTGTTCGTCGATCGGGCCCTGCCGGGCGACCGCGTCCTGATCCGGCTGCGCTCGGCACGGCGCCGCCACGGCGAGGCGGACGTGCTGGAGCTGCTCGAGCCGGGTCCCGATCGCGTCGCGCCGACCTGTCCGCACGTCGGCGGGTGCGGCGGCTGCCGCTGGCAGCCGCTCGCCTATCCGGCCCAGCTCGTGGAGAAGGAGCGGATCGTGCGCGACGCGATCAGCCGCATCGCCCATCTGCCGGACGTGCCGATCGCCCCGATCAGCGGTGCAGGCGACACGCTCGGCTACCGCAACAAGGTCGAGCTCACGTTCACGCAGGATCCCGAGCTCGGGCCCACGCTCGGCTACCACCGCGCCGGCCGCTGGGACGAGGTGCTCGGCGTCGACCGCTGCTTCCTCGTCGGCGATGCCCCGAACGCCGCCAAGGACGCGGTGCAGGCGTGGGCGCGCGCGTCGGGGCTCGCGGCGCACGACCAGCGCCTCCACGAGGGCGCGCTGCGCAACCTCGTGATCCGCCACTCCGAGCGCACGGGCGAGGTGCTGCTCGTGCTGGTCACGACCGACGTCGACCTGCCGCGGCGGGGCAACCTCGTCGACGAGCTCGTCGAGCGGGTTCCCGGCCTGGTCGGCCTGCTGCACCAGCGAAACGACTCGATGGCGGAGACGACGCGCGGCGGCGTGACGGAGGTCGTGTTCGGCCGCGACCACCACCGCGAGGAGATCCTCGGGCTCGAGCTGCACGTCCCGTGGAACGGCTTCCTGCAGACGAACACCGCGATGTGCGAGCGCCTCTACGGCATCGCGATCGAGGAGGCCCGGCTGACGGGATCCGAGGTCGTCTGGGACCTGTACTCCGGGATCGGCTCGATCGGCCTCGCCCTCGCCCGCGACGCGGGGCGCGTGGTCGGGATCGAGGTGGTGCCGGAGGCCGTGGAGCAGGCGCAGGCGAATGCGGCCCGAAACGGCATCGCCAACGCCGAGTTCATCCACGGCGACGTGGCCAAGGCCGTGGCGCCGCTCGTCGAGGCGGGCGCGCCGCTGCCGGACCTCGTGGTCCTCGACCCGCCGCGGGCGGGCCTGACCCCGAAGGCCGTGCGCCGCGTGCTGGAGCTCGGCGCCGAGACGGTCGTCTACGTGTCGTGCAATCCGACCACCCTGGCCGGCAACGCGGTCCTCTTCGGCGAGGGCGGGTACGCGCTCGAGTCGGTGCGGCCCGTCGACATGTTCCCGCACACGCCGCACGTCGAGTGCGTCGCGCGCTTCACGCGCGCATCGGCCTGAGGCGGAGCGCCTAGTAGGGCGGCAGCGCGTCGTGCCAGCGGCCGAGCTCGCGGAACGCGCGCCAGAACCGGCGCTTGGCCGGCTCGTCGTCGAGCGACTCGTCGATGTCGCGCGTGACGAGGGCCTCGATCGTCGGCGTCAGGCCCTGCACCTCGCCGAGGCGCTCGAGGTCGAGCGGCTGCGCGAGCGGCACCTTGATGCGGTTGACGAACGCCGCGGTCTCCTCGCCGAGGCAGACGACGATCTTCGGCTCGATGATCTGGATCTCCCGCAGCAGGTACTGCGCGGGCGGTCCGTCCGGTGCGTCGAGGTCGTCCGTCGCGCGCTTCGCGCAGTTGGTGCCGTAGATCAGGAGCGGGTCGATGCCGACCCGCGTGATGCTCTTCAGGATCGCGGCGCCGGCGCGGCCGAAGAAGGCGACGCCCTCGGCGATCTCGGACGGCCGCGGTCGCGTCTTGAGCAGCATGATGTCCGCGTTCGGGACGCCGGAGCCGACGACGGGGCCGTCGGCGGGATCGTCACCGGCCGCCTCGGCGATCTCGTCGTTCAGCGCGTTCAGCGCCTTGATGGCGCGGGCGAGGTACCGCTCGGAGATCTCGTCGGAGTCGGCCACGGCGCTGACAGGGTCATTCGGCGCGCGCCGGGGTCCTCCTTGTGCGCAGCCACTTGCGCGCCTGCAGGGCGAGGAAGCTGCGCGGGTGGCGCACGACGCGGGCGTCGCCGATGGCGAGCGCGAGCGATGCGGGATCGTGGAAGGCGGGCAGCTCGAGGCCGGCGGTGAACAGGCCCGCGGCCACGTGCGCGTCGGAGCCCGCCCCCTGCGGCAGGCCGAGCCGGGTCGCGAAGGCGAGCGCCTCGTGGTTGAAGGACTCGCGGGCGAGCCGGCCGTTGGCGACCTCGAGGCAGTCGATCAGGGGCGCCAGGCGCTCGAGCAGCGCCGCGTCCGGGATCGCGTGGAAGCCGTCGAACGGGTGCGGGACGTAGACGAACGCGCCGAGGTCGCGCAGCGCCTCGACCGTGTCGGCGAACGGCAGCCCCGGCGGCACGTCCTCGGGCAGGTAGATCCCGATCACCTCGCCCGTGCGCGACTTGACCTCGCTGGAGGGCGCGATCTCGAGCGGGATCCCGTGCGCCTCGACGTGGGCCCGTGCGGCGTAGCCACCGGCCACGGTGTCGTGGTCGGTCACGCAGAGCGCGCCGAGGCCGAGTTCGAGCGCGCGGTCGGCGAGCTCCTCCACCTCGGTCGAGCAGTCGTGCGAGTGGACGCTGTGCAGGTGGAAGTCGGCGAGGATCGGCTCGGCCGGCGTCAGCGGGGACGGCGCGCGCGCGGGGTCGCCGGCCGCTGCGACCAGCGCCTTGGCGGTGCGCTTCGGGGCGGTCGTGCCGACCTCCTCGAGCGCGGGGGCCTCGCGTCGCGCCCTCGCCGC